>DUTS01000012.1 GCA_012841935.1 Clostridia bacterium | reverse complement strand
TAAAATAGGCTGATATGTGGATCCTTCAGTCTGATATTCTAAAACATCTCCATGCTTTAATTTAATTTTGTCCCATGAATTAACTTTGGTATTGTTCAACCATACCTGTAAACAATTTAGTTTTACCGGCTGACCATTTACCATAACCTCTATATAAACCATTGCTTCCTTAGGCAAAACAGTAGACAAATAAACCGGGGCTTGACTGAATTCTAAAGCATCCCCTGGGTTTACCATTTCATAAAGGGTTATTATTTCACCATTTTTTCGAACCTCAATGAATTCCCCAAGATTCATCTGTTGACCATTTAACTTTATGAACTTATTTAATAATCCCGCCTGTTGTAAAACCTCTCCTACCTGATAGGAATGCTCTATTTCAATTTTGCTGCCATCTCTAACAAAATCATCAGCAGCTAAATATTGTTCCCCCACTTTGATACGCGGCAGCAGTTTTATTTCTTCTCCATTAAGCCAATATGTAATCAACTGCTCCTTTAATAATTCTGCACATGTAATTTGGGCATCAACACCTTTTTTCCCCGGAATAAAGGTTAGTCTGGCTTCATGAAATACAGGATCACCGAAATCAGCTGCCTCGCCATTAAGTAAAACTTGACCAGGCTCACCTTCCCCACCAGGCACAGTAAATAATTCACCATTTAATTCATAAGTTATAGCCATTCCTGGACGAGCATATAATTCACGTAAATTATAGCCGCCAGCTAAAAGGGCACCAGCTACATTATTCTGGGCTAAATTCAACATACGTACTGGAGTATCATTTATATAAACAGTAATAAAACTCATGGTAGAGTTAGTTAAAGCCGTGTAAGCGATCGCCATCGCCGTAATAAAATGGGGGCCATTAAACTCCTCTGGTAAATTATTAATACCCTGCACCTTGGCGGCCTGCTGTACAGCTACTCTTTCTTCGGATAGACTTATCGCCGCGGCTATTTGTGATTGCAATCCAGTAGTTAAACTTCCTCCACCTACCAATAATAAAGCCTGTGGGGATTTACCATTTAACTCCAAAATCTTTTCGGCGATAGCCCCAGCTACTTTTTCCAAAACAGGCCGCAAACCATTTTTAATTTCATCAGCATAAAGAATTCGTTCTTGGCCCAAAATATCTACAGTTTTAATTTCTGAAGGCCACAACAACTGCTTTTTTACATCCTCAGCTCGATGAAAATCCAATAAAAAGCTGCCTGAGATAGCCTCACTAATTTCATCCCCGGCCAAAGGCACCATGCCAAAAGCCGAAATGAAATTTTCACCACAAACCGCTATATCAGATGTGCCAGCCCCAATATCAACTAAAACCAGATTTAAACGGTGCATAGCCGGATTAAGCACCAAATTAGCTACGGCAATTGGTTCTAATGTTAAAGAAACAATCTCTAAGCCAGCTTTTTCCACAACATTTTGTAATGAATCTACCACCATCCGCGGTAAAAAAGTGGCAATTATTTCTATACGTGCTTTTTCCCCCTTCTGACCCACTAAAGAACCAATAGGTACATCATCCAAATATTCCTGAACAATACTATAACCTACACAATAATATTGCAAAGATAAGGGCAAATCCGCATTAGTTGGTAAGGAGGCTTGTGCCTCCTCCACTGCTTCCAATTCTAAAGCTAAAACTTCTTCTTTTGTAAAAACACTACTTATTGGGTGAACCATTTCCGTACTTCCCTTTACTGTCTCCAATGTTCTGCCAGCTGCTGCCACGGCAACTTGTTTAATTTCCCTACCTACAAGCTGTTCCATTTGTCGAACAAGTTTTTCAACAATATTTACTACTTCTTCCACATGATGAATTTGTCCATCAAACATAGCTCTGGTTTGATGTTCTTTAGTTAAAATGTGTTCAACATACATTGCTCCCTCCCGAAAAGAAGCCCAAAGGGCTACTACCGTACGAGTACCTATATCCAAAACAAAAATACTTTCAGACATAAAAATCCTCCTTTTGTTCTTTATAATGAACGCCTGTAGAAAAAGGGACTAATAGATTCAAAACCAATTTTCCGTGCTTGTATAATTTGTTCAGTACAACCAACAAATAAAATACCACCTGGTCGTAAAGCTTTATAAAATTTCAAATAGAGTTCATCTTTAATTTCCTCTTTAAAATAAATTACCACATTACGACAAACAATTAAATCCATTTGTTTAGGAAATTCATCTTTTAAAAGATCATGTTTTTCAAATAACACAGACCTTTTTAGTTCAGGTTTTACAAAATATTCTCCATCCTTAAAAACAAGAAACTGTTTTAAAAAAATTTCGGGAATGGTTTGTACACTATTAGGAGGATAAACACCCTGTTTAGCCTTTTCAAGGACTACCTGATCACAATCTGTTGCCCATAATACATATTTTTGCCAGGGGAAAACTCCCATTAAACTCATGGCCAAACTATAAGGTTCCTCACCAGAGGCACAGCCAGCACTCCAAATATAAAGTCTTTTATCTGGGGATAACAATAAAGGCATCATCTTTTTTCTTAGAATTTCCCATTGCACAGGATTACGAAAAAATTCGGAAACATTAATTGTAATCCGATCCAAAAAACTATGGTAAATATCTTCATCTCGGAGCAAAATTTTAATCAGTTTTTCATAACTATTTTCCAATTCCAAATACTTCATTAATGAGCTTATTCTTCTTTCCATTTGTTTTCTTTTATAACCTGACAAATCTAGCCCGAGCTTATTTTTCAAATCATTTAAAAATCTTTCATAAGCATCCATTACCCAGCACACCAATCTTTTACTATTTTTTGATAATATATTTACATTCTACTAATTTCCACAAAACTCCTGCTTAGGTTCTTTTTTTAACCAAAACTGCGAGTAGAATACTCACCTCATATAAAACCAACATTGGTAAAGCCAATAATATTTGTGAAAAAACATCCGGTGGTGTTAAAAAAGCCGCTAAAATAAAAATTAAAAGGATAACATAACGCCGTTTTTTTCGTAAAATTTGTGGTGTTAAAATACCAGCTTTAGTTAACAAATATACAACTAACGGAATTTCAAAAACCAAACCAAAAGGTACTAAAAAACCTAATAAAAAGCTCAAATATTTAGAAGCGGAAAGAAATGGAATTAAACCGGCACCAAATTCTATTAACAAAAAACGCAGCCCCAATTCCAAAACTACTTGATAAGCAAAAATTATACCTAAAACAAATAAACAAAGGCCGGAAACAAAAAGAAAACCCCCAATTTTTCTTTCGTTTTCATATAAAGCAGGTAATACAAAAGCTATTATTTGCCAAAGAATAATTGGGGAGGAAATTAATAAACCACCCAAAAGAGCTATTTTTAATTGTAATAAAAATCCTTCCGTAACCGATAAGGCAACCAATTCTAAACCTAATTTTCTTAAGGGGTTATTTACCAAATTAAATAACAAATCCTGCAAAAATGTAAAAGAAAACAACATCCCCAAAAAAAGAGCCACCAAAGAAATAATTAATCTCCTTCGCAGCTCAGTTAAATGCTCTAGTAATGATAATTTTTTGGTCTCCATCTGTTCTCACCCATTTTTCTCGGGGGATTCACTTTCAGGTTCATCTTCTAATTCCTCAGCTAATTCATCTTTAGCTTTTTTAAATTCCCGCCAAGCTTTACCCATAGATCTACCCACTTCAGGTAATTTACCAGGACCGAAAAGAATTAACACCAATACCAAAATTAAGATTAATTCTGTGGTACCTATAGAAAACATGGGACACTCCCCCCAAAAACCAAAATATCTAAATGCTGTATTTTCATCTTACAGGCTGATTATATCACAGCAAAATAGCAAAAGCAAAAAATCACTATCACAAATGATTAAAACGTCTCCCTTATTTTTAATACAAAGAAGACGTTTTAATCATTTGTTCGGTGTAAAATAAATACCCCTCCCTATAAATTTACAGCTAGTTTGTTGGCAGATATCAGACCGCGTTTTACCTCATTTGCTTGCATATCTTCCGCACCAAACTTTTCAACCAAAAATCGACAGGCATCCCAAGGATTAACCTTTTCTCCACAAGTAAAAACATCAACAGCCGCATAACCTAATTCTGGCCAAGTGTGTATAGCCAAATGTGATTCGGAAATTACCACTACTCCACTTACACCATGGGGACTGAATTTATGAAAAACATATTCTCTTACCTCAGCCCCGGCCTCTAGTGCCGCATTCACCATGGTTTTCTCAACTTTTTTAAGATCATTGAGAACTTCAAATGAACAGCCAAAAAATTCAGCTAACACATGACGGCCCAATGCTCCCATTTACCATGCCCCCTTTATTTTCTTTCAATAAAAAAATGGTCGGAGCGACTGGATTTGAACCAGCGGCCTCCACCACCCCAAGATGGCGCTCTAACCAAACTGAGCTACGCCCCGAAACCACATTTTAATTATATAAGTCACTTAGTAAACTGTCAATCTTTCCAGCAATATTTCATGCCCTCCAATGAAATTGTTAATAAATAAGTTTGAGCTTTTACTCCCTGCTGCCGCCAAGTATTTTCCAAAATAAAGCTAATTTGGTCTGTATTTTGTTCACAAAAAACAAGTATAGAAGGTCCAGCACCACTTAAACAACACCCTAAGGCCCCACTAGCATTAATTTCGGTAATTACCTCTTCCCAGCCGGGAATTAAAGGAGCACGATAGGGCTGGTGTAAACGATCTTGCATAGCTATCGGCAGCATTTGATACTCCCCGGTAATTAAAGCGGTCATTAACAAACCAAATCTGCCAGTATTAAAGATAGCATCTGTATAAGCTACCTGTTTTGGAAGAACATTCCTGGCAGCAGCTGTAGATAATCTGAAATCAGGTACACCGACTATAATTTTTAGAGGTTTAGGAGGTATAATCTTTAGATATTTAATGCCCTGAGGAGTTGCTACTGCGGGAACCAAACCACCTATTACCGCTGGGGCTACATTATCAAGATGACCTTCAATTTCACTAGCTAAATTAATTATTTCGCTAGTAGATAAATTAAGTTCACCCCAAATGCTAGCAGCAGCAACTCCAGCAACCGTAAGAGTAGCACTACTCCCTAAACCTCTAGCTCTAGGTATTTTTGTTTTTACCGCTATTTTTAATGCCGGTATTTTTTTACCATATCTATGTTGTACGAGATCTAAGCCTTGATGAACCAAACTACCAGATCGTAATAGTGTTGTTTTCGGTGGAGGGGCAACTTCGGATTCAAAAAAATAAAACTCATTATTTAAATCCAAGGCCAAACCCACACAATCAAAACCAGGACCCAAATTAGCACTGGTGGCCGGTACACTTATCTGTAACATTAAATTACTCCTCCGGATTCCTCGACTCGGATTAAACTAACAATTTTTTTAGTAGTTGGCAGCTGTTCAATTTTGTTTAATGAAGCCTGCATAGCCTTTTCCTTAACCAAATGAGTAATTACCACTAATTCAGCTTCATCTGGAAAACAACCTTGCTGTACCACTGAAGCTAAACTTACTCCCTCTTGACCAAAAATACCGGCGATTCCTGCTAAAACCCCCGGCTGGTCAACAACCCTTAAGCGTAAAAAATAACTAGTTTTAACCTCATCCATAGGTCTAATTTTTTTCTCAGCATAACAAGTACAAGTAGAATAATCCTGACAATTAGCTGTAATTTTTTTAATCGCGGTTATTAAGTCACCAACCACTGAACTAGCAGTGGGTAATTGTCCGGCTCCTGGACCATAAAACATAGTTTCACCAACCGCATCACCGCGAACAAAAACAGCATTAAAAGAATCATTAACATTAGCCAAAGGATGATTTAAAGGGAGTAAAGCTGGATGAACTCTTACTTCTATTTCATCATTTTCGGCAGTGGCAATACCTAATAATTTAATGGTATAGCCCAATTTTTGAGCATAAGCAAGATCCTGGGCGGTAATTTGAGAAATCCCCTCTACATAAACATCAGAAAGGCATACACGAGTATGAAAAGCCAAAGAAGCCAAAATAGCAATTTTTCGAGCAGCATCAAAACCCTCTATATCAGCAGTAGGATCCGCCTCAGCATAACCTAATTCCTGTGCTTCCTTTAAAGCCACCGCAAAATCCATTCCCACTTGTGACATTTTAGTTAAAATATAATTTGTTGTGCCATTGACAATCCCCATAACCTTTTCCAAATTATTGGCGGCTAAACTTTGCCTAAGGGGGTTAATTAAAGGGATGCCGCCACCGACACTGGCCTCAAAAAAAATATTACGTTTAGCTTTTTCACAAACAGATAAAATCTCTGCACCATATTCAGCCAAAAGGTCCTTATTAGCAGTAATAACATCTTTACCCTGTTTTAATGCTTCTAAAACATAAGTACGTGCTGGTTCAATACCGCCAATTAATTCAATGACAATCTTAATTGAGGGATCATTAATGATTTCCTGCCAATCAGTAGTAATTACTCCGGGGGGTAAATTTACTTCACGACTGCTTTCTTTATTTTTAACCAAAACCTTTTGTAATTTAATTTCCGCTTGACATTTTTTAGACCATAGGGCTGCATTTTTTTGTAAAACCTTAACTACACCCTGACCAACAGTTCCCAAACCTAGTAACGCAATCTTTATTTCCCGCATAGGACAACCCTCCTAGATATAGCAAACAACTACTATATTTGCTAGCCATTATATCACCTCCTTTTGGGAACATCAATGTTTCTTACTGTTCATAAAAAAAGCCGGTATAAACCGACTTTTAAATAATAATGCAAATAATACCTCCACTACCGTCATTTACTATTCTTCTAAGTGTTTCCTGTAATTTTTCTTGCACATTCTCCGGCACGGCTTGTAGTTTACTTTGAATACTATCTCTGACCAGATCATGTAGTGATTTACCGAAGATATCATATTTCCAAATTTGAGATGGATCCTCTTGGAATTTTTCCGTAATATAATCCGCCAAATCCGCACACTGTTTTTCTGTACCCATCAAAGGCGTAATTTCTGCGGCTATATCTGCACGGATAATATGTAGTGATGGGGCACTGGCCTTTAATCTAACTCCAAAAAGCCCCCCCTGTTTAATTAATTCTGGTTCTTCGAGATTCATTTCCGAAACAAGTGGATTAACCACACCATAACCAGTTTCCCGCACCCTTTCTAAGGCATCACCAACTTTATCATATTCCACCTTAACTTGGCTTAAATCTCTCAAAAAACGGAAAATATCATCATCACCACTTATCTCTAAACCGGTCACTTCTCCCAATGCCTCATAAAAAAGATGTTCTTTGGCTGACATTTGCAGAGAAGCCATACCAGTACCCATTTCCATATCTTCTAAAATTACTTCATTAATGAAATCAAATTCGGCTAAAGTTTCCATGGCCTGATCTATGTCACGCAGCCGTCTAACTTTACTTACAATTTCATAAACCGAACTTTCGAATTTTTTTCTTAACCAATGTTCTGCTGCCAATTCCTCAATCCATTTTGGTAAACTGACATTAACCTCAGTCACGGGAAATTCAAATAACGCCTCTTCTAAAATTTGCATTAATGTTTCTTCGGATAATTGAGCTAAATTTACCGGAATAACAGGAACTTCATATTCTGCCTCCAATTCTTGGGCTAATTCTATAGCAGCCACTTCATAAGGATTAAGCGAATTTAATAAAACAACAAAAGGTTTATGAGTAGTCTTTAAATCCTCAATTATTCTAGTCTCGGCTTCTAAATAATTTTCCCGGGGTAAATCAGTGATACTACCATCTGTTGTCACGACCACACCAATAGTTGAATGATCTGCAATAACCTTTTGGGTGCCCATTTCCGCTGCTTCCTGAAAAGGCATTGCTTCTTCAGACCAAGGAGTGTTAACCATTCGCGGACCTGTTTCATCTTCATAACCAATGGCCCCGGGAATAGTATAACCTACACAATCTACTAATCTGACCGCAATAGTAAGCCCTTCTTTGACTTCAATCTCAATAGCTTCATTAGGAATAAATTTAGGTTCAGTAGTCATGATCGTTTTTCCAGCACCACTCTGCGGTAATTCATCTACCGCCCTTTCCCGATCATAATCATTAGTTATCCTAGGAAGCACCAACAAATCCATAAATTTTTTAATAAAAGTGGATTTGCCTGCACGAACAGGACCAACAACCCCTAAATAAATGTCACCTCCTGTTCTTTCAGCAAGATCACGAAATATTTTTTCCACACAATCCCCTCCTTGAGAAATTTATCTATACTAAATTGCACCTGAAAATTACTACCCATCATCCCCCCTTAACGGCTCTTGTACAAATTTAAAGATTTTGAACAATACATATATATTGTCCTTAGTCATTATTTATTACTCAGAAGAAAAAAAATGTTTAATTTGTGTACTCAAACACAAATTAAACATTTTAAACATACCTTATTTTTTTATTTCTACTTCTTTTTTGTAGTTTTCCGTTTAGCCGGGAACATTAATCCTTCAGCTTCATCTTTACGATCTCGAAGCATCAAAGATTCACAAGCTTCTTTTACATTTTTATTTCTAAACAAAACAGCATATATTTCTTCACTGATGGGCATTGATACCTTATATTTTCTAGCCAATTGACAAGCTGCCCTCGTTGCAGACACACCCTCTACGGCCATATTTATTTGCTGTAAAACATGCTCTAAAGGAATTCCCTTGCCAATTTGAATTCCTGCCCTTCTATTTCTACTATATTCACTACCACAAGTAACTACCAAATCACCAATTCCAGTGAGACCTACAAAAGTTAAAGGACTAGCACCTGCAGCCACACCTAAACGAGCTATCTCAGTTAATCCCCTAGTAATTAAAGCTGCCTTAGCATTATCCCCATAACCAACCCCAGTGGCAATCCCTACCCCCAAAGCTATTACATTTTTTAAAGCCGCTCCATATTCTATACCAATCAAATCCGAATTCGTATAAACTCTAAATTCCGGGGACATAAATAAATCCTGAATTTCTTCAGCTATTTTCCGTTTTCTAGAGCCAACAACAATCGCTGTTGGAATCCCCCGGCCCACTTCTTCGGCATGACTCGGCCCGGAAATAATGGCTATTGAAGGATCAATACCCTCTAATTCCTCCTCCATAACTTCACTCATTCTTTTTAAAGTTTCTAGTTCAATTCCCTTAGCAGCATTAATAATAATGTTCTTTTTATTAATACTGTCTTTAATAATTTGACAAATTCCCCGCACCCTTCTTGAGGGTACAGCTAAAACTATATATTTTTTATCAGCTAAGGCTTCATCCAAATCTACTGTTACTTGTATTTTTTCAGGTAATAATACTCCGGGCAAATAAGGTACATTCTCCCTTAATTTATTAATTTGGGTTATTTTAGTTTCATTTCTACCCCATAAAGAAACTTGATGTCCTTTTCTAGCTAAAACCAAAGATAAGGCAGTTCCCCAACTACCTGCTCCCAATACGGCAATTTTTTTCATTTTTCTTCTCTCCTTTTCACCACCTGATTTTTACCTATTTTATTTTCTTTCCCTTGATAAAGACGAACAATATTTGCCCGATGATTATAAATTACAAACAGGGCACCAAAAGTACCAAATAAAAAAATAGGCACAGCTTTATTTAATAAATACATACATATTGGTACACTAATTGCCGCCAATAAAGATCCTAAAGAAACATAACGGCTAATAAATACAGTAATTAGAAAAATTAATAAGGCAATTAAAGTTACATCAGGGGCCAAAGTAATAATAACACCTAAACCGGTCGCAACCCCCTTTCCACCTTTAAATTTAAAATAAAGTGGATATGTATGTCCTAACATAGCCATAATCCCACCAATTACGGCATAGCCATAACTTGCCCCCCCGAGATAATAACCAAGGAGAACCCCCATACTTCCTTTTAAAGCATCACCTAATAAAACTAAAGCGGCTGGCCCCTTGCCAACTACCCTTAATACATTGGTAAAACCAATATTACCACTACCATAATCACGAATATCTATCTTTTTAATCAACTTAGAAACAATGATGCCAAAAGATATAGACCCAAGTAAATAGGCCGGAATAATGACTAAACAGGCCTTAAAAAACACCAATTTTCATTACTCCTCTCTTTTTCTAGCTGTCAAACGTAGGGCTACACCCTCAAAACCGAAATTTTCACGCAGCTTATTTTCTAAATAACGCCAATAAGAGAAATGCACTAATTGTGGATCATTAATAAAGAAAACAAAATGGGGTGGTTTAATTCCAACTTGAGCACAATAATAAATTTTTAAACGCCGTCCTTTATAGGTCGGTGGAGGTGTAAATAAAACCGCCTCACTAATAACCTCATTTAAAACACTAGTTTTAACTCGTTTATGTTGTTCTTTTTCTACAAAATTAACCATCTCCAAAATATTCATTACTCTTTGTTTAGTAAATGCCGAAACAAACAAAATAGGGGCATAAGTCATAAAACTTAAATCCCGACGAATCTTTTCTTGATATTCGGCCATGGTTTGCCTTTCCTTTTCTACCAAATCCCACTTATTTACTACGATTATAGCACCTTTACCTGCCTCATGTACATAACCAGCTATCCTTTGATCTTGTTCTGTAACACCTTCCAAGGCATCTAAAATAATCAAAACTACATCACAACGTTCAATAGATTTCAAAGCTCGATTCACACTAAACCTTTCCGTTTTCTGCACTATTTTACCTTTACGCCGCATTCCGGCCGTATCAATTAAGAGATAATCTTGCCCTTGTCTGTGAAATGGTGAATCAATAGCATCACGAGTTGTGCCTGGTAAAGAGCTAACAATAACTCTTTCTTCACCTAAGATTACATTCACTAAGGAGGATTTACCCACATTAGGTCTACCAACCACCGCTATTTTAATATAGTCAGGCTCTTCTTCCCAAGAAATTTCAGCAAATTCTTTAATTAATAAATCCAATAAATCACCAATATTTAAACCATGTTCAGCCGAAATTGGCAAAGGATCACCTAAACCTAAGCGATAAAACTCATAAAAATCTAGATTATCATGGAATGATTCAATTTTATTAACCACTAAAATAACTGGTTTTTTACTTTTCCTCAATAAATGAGCAATCAATTCATCTTCAAACATCAAGCCAGTACGTCCATCCACAACAAACAATAAGACATCGGCCTCTTGTAGGGCTATTTCCGCCTGACGTTTTACCTGATGACTGATTGATTCTTCTTTACCACCAAAATCCAGTCCACCTGTATCAATAAGTGTAAACCGTTTACCCTGCCATTCCGCATCACGATACAACCTATCTCTAGTTACCCCAGGGGTATCCTCCACAATAGCTGTACGCCCTCCGGTTAACCGGTTAAACAAGGTTGATTTGCCAACATTAGGTCGACCCAAAATGGCGACAATCGGTTTTGACAATATTATCCCCTCCTTCCCGGTTAAAAAAGCAATCTACATAATTTAATTATCCAATATCTGCGATTTTTCGTCAACCACTCTCATTCATCAGATCCTTTATCACCTTCTCTAAGCTTACCAAAACCAAATTCCCGATCCAATTGAGAAAGCTTATGCCAAGCACCTTGCCAACTTCCTGTGCTTAAAAAGAGGAATAAGGCTCCGCCAATAACAACTAAAAGAATCAAACCTATTAAGGATTTAACAATCGCCTTTCCCTCCAACCCTTTTTTTACACCTGGTGCTTCCCCTGGACCAGCAATACTACCTACTACCCGTGATACACCCTCAGCAAATTCCCCTACACCCCGCTGTGCTGCAATACGACTATTAGTATATGTACCAACCTCAATCAAAATGGTTCGCGGACCCAAATCCTGATTATAATTACCTTTGGCCATAAATATACCTTTAATCAAACCAGGTGAAACTTTATCAAAATAGGCCTTAATATTTTTAGCAAAAGCTAAATTAGCTTCCATATGAGGGTTTTGTCTGCCGACAACTAAACGTACTTTGGTACCTGGTTTTCCAGATACTTCGGTTTTATAAAAATCAGGATCAGGTACACCATCACGATGTACATCTACTAAAGCAATTGGATTGTTTTTTAAAAGCTGAACAGCAGTTTTGCGTGAACGATGATAAGCATTAGCATCATGGGGATCATGTTTATTAAAACTAATTTCAGTTTCAATTCCTAGATCCTTTAAAAAATTAGCAAAAACATTACCCACTTTTAAAATACCACCATTACCCGGAATACTAGCAGCCCCGTCTGTAGGTACATAGGATTCATCTGTATGAGTCATATAAATACCTACTTTGCCTTTATTTTTGGCTAATACCTCTACAGTAGTATCCCCTGCCCATACTAATTCGGCTTCACCCATCAATTTTCCTGTTGCCACCCTTTTTTTACTATCTGTTTTCACAATTTTATAATGACGATTATCTTCAGTAATAATTTCATCATCTAGATAAACATAACGTCCCATCCGATCTATTTCCTTATTATCCTCATCAACAATGGTATAAAAAGTACCATATGCCAGTTCTTTTTCCCATCCGGCACGCAAATTAAAAAGTCCCACGGTTTGAGAAAGAACCAATTTATCCCCAAACAAAAATAAACCAGCAGTAATTAATAAAAACAGTGCAGTCAAAACAAAAAAATATTTCAAAAAAGAACGCATAGGTTATTCCTCCCCCCCTTGATCACTTTTCAAATGTCGTAATAAATCAGGGTCGCGCCCTTCACTTACCGGTCCTCCCTGAAGGCGTTCTCTAGATTCACCAATTAATTCAGCTAATAAAATAGCAATTAAACCAGCTAGAACAATAGAATCAAACATACCACCACCACCCAAATGTACATTACCAGCAATCCCCTGTCCCCACAGCCAAAAGAAATGAATGATATCCTGACTTAAAACCCCTAGTGTAGCTGCAATAAAGGCAGCCCGCCGAGAACGACCCAATAAATAAGCTGTCAAGCCCCCTACAATTGGATAAATATATAAAGGATCAATCATAGTAAAACGATCACTAGGATCACCCTGCATAATAATACTACCCAGGAAAAAAACAACTGCAGCGGTAATCAATGTGGCTACCAAAGCTCGCACCCATTCTTTTCTAGTACCTGCTTTCAGTAATAAATAAATGGCTAAAGCAATGGGTACCAAAGCCCCCCCTATATTTAGAGTAATTTTAATTAAACCTTTACTTATTGGTATATCCACAAAACTACCAATTAAAAGAGCACCTAAAACTAAAAGTGCTCCTTTATCAGTGAGCCGCAGGCGATCTAACAAACGATGAGCTAATCCCAAATAAACAACTATCATTAAAACTAACAAAACAAGCACACCCAGCGGGAATCTAGCCAACTCACTACCCCTTTCTCAATAAACCTTTATAGCATAAATTTCCCAAAACAAAAGTAAAATATACACAATCTCAAAAGGTACATAAAAAAAAAGATCCCGTTTTTTGCGAGACCTTTAGTCACCCGTAGATCCAAAACCACCACCGCGATCAGAACCTATTTCCCCAACATCTGCTACCTGCAGACATTCTACTTGGGGCAAGGCCTGTAAAACCAACTGTGCAATTCGCTCCCCCTGCTTAATTCGGTATTCTTTTTCTAAAGAAAGATTATGAAGTATTATACCTACTTCCTCACGATATCCAGCATCAATCGTCCCCGGACTATTGGCAATTCTCAATAATGTTTTCCAAGAAAGTCCGCTCCTTGGTCTAATCTGCAATTCATAACCCTCAGGTATGGCTACTTTCCAGCCAGTTCTAACAATTACTGTTTCTCCAGGAGCAATCTGCACATCTTCTACCGCAAAAACATCCATACCAGCATCCCCGGGATGTGCATAACGCGGTATTTGGGCCTGTGGATGACATAACTCAAAATAAACTTTTACTTTTTCCATATAAACTTACCCCTTTCTGTTACGATAAACACGGTAAATAAACAGCAAAACTGGTTCCCCAATTATGTTCACTTTTAATTTCAATGCGGCCATTATGTTCTTTAATAATTTGAAAACAAATACTTAACCCTAAACCTGTTCCTTTATCCTTAGTAGTAAAAAAAGGTGTACCAACCATCATTTTTTCTTCGGGTGTCATTGCCCTCCCATTATTGAAAATTATCAAGGACATCTCATCTGCTTGAGCATGATAATGGGTAGAAATTTTAATCCAAGGATTTTTTTGATCAACAACTGCTTCCATAGCATTTTTTACTATATTCAAAATAACCTGCCGCAATTGATTGACATCAGCAATAATCAGTTTATCTAAACCAGTAAAAGTAAAATCAACATTAATATCTCGTAAAAAGGAATTAGTCTCGATAATTAATTTCATTGATTTAATAATTTCTACCAAAGAAACTTGTTTTAAATTAGGGGGAGATGGTTTAGCATATGTTAAAAAATCATTGATAAAATCATCAATGGTATTAATTTCGCGATCGATCAACACTGCATATTCGCGAATCTTTTCATCATGTCCCATATATTTAATCAATTGACTAAAACCCTTAATTACTGTTAATGGATTCCTAATTTCATGGACGATTCCGGCTGCCATTTGACCCAAAGCCACTAATTTCTCCTTTTGCTGCATTCGCAGACCTTCTTTTTTGAAGCGTGTAACATCAGTTGCTAAAATAAGGGCCCCTATTTTTTCATTAGCAGAATTAGTTAAATAATCTATGTGATAAAAAAGATCCTTTCTTTCACCCCGAGCTGTCGTAATTGTCACTTCATATAATTCACGGGCCTGCTCCATCTCTTTATATTTTAAACCATCTGGATTGTTTTGTAAGCAAAAGCGAGCAACTATTTCATTTATATGTTTACCGCTAATTTCTTTCTCTTGTACTCCCAAAACAGCTAAGCACTTTTGATTACACATCACGACTTTATTTTTATCATCCAAAAAAATAACCATTTTATTAATTATATTTAAAACCATCCTGATTTGCGTTTTTAATATTGCTAATTCTTGATTTTCTGTTATTTCTTCAAATAAAATTAAATGATTATGTGGTAAATGATAATAATCTGCCTTTAATTTATAAATCTGCTCCCCTTCATTTTTAAAAGATAAATAAACATCTTTTAAAACCTTTTTTTGCTCGGGAAAATCTGTTTTGAATTTTCGTACCAAGGAATCATAAGAAAAATTATCTGATGACTGTTTTTGTCGTGATAAAAACCCCACTGCCTTTTTATTGGCAAAAAAAAGTTTTAAATTTTGATTATAAATTAAAACACCCAAAGGTAATTCATCAAAAACATGAATTGCCACTTCCCGCATTTTATCATATTTTTGATATGGATAAACAACCGTCGAACCAAAAATCCCCTTTAGGAAAAAAAGATAAGCCAAAACTTTTAATAGCTGTGCATTCCAATCATAAAAAATAAAAACAGCTCTGCACATAAAATAAAACTCACTTAAAATAATGACCAAAACCGCACTCATTAAATAATAATAAGCAGGACCTTTTTGACAGATTAAAACTCCTCTGAAACTAAAAAAAATAAAGGTAAATAAACAAATCAATAAAATATTAACACTAATTTGTCCCTTATTAATTCCACCAACCCTAATAACAACAGGCAAATAGTTTTGCACCTGATAAAAACCAATCACCAGAGCAGTCGTTAAACTGATGGTGATAAATAATCCCCCATATTTATTTAATTCACCCTGCCAATTTTTATAAATAATTAACAATACCAGAGCTAAAAGCAACTTGCCGGTAACTGAATACCAGCATGCCAAATTAAGCTGCGTAAATAGTGCTTTTTCCGAATAAAAAACCAACTGAAACATACTAAGACTACCCAAAACAAAAAAACAAAAGCCCAATAAGCGATTAGTTAAACTACTTTGTTCATAAGTATACCAAATTAACAAAAAAATTGAGTAGGCAATAATGATACACAGTGCCTCTAAACCCATACGAAAAAAGTGATTATAATTTACCCACTGTGAGATTGTTAATATTTTAGCTACAAAAAAGGCACCTAATAAAAACAAACACAATTCCTTAAATACTTGTAAATTAATCGAATCATCTTGTTTATTAAGTGCTAACATACCCGCCCCCCTATTTTAAAAAACTCTTAAGGTAAATATTCCCTTTTACCCCTATAGCCTATTTCTCGTTCCTGTATTAAAATCCTGCTTTCTGAATAATTTTTCAAAAAAAAATCCCCAAGGAACTTAGGGGAGAATCACAATATTGGTAACTACTGGCCGTAAAGAACCATCTGAGGGACGGTTAAGGACTTTACCACCGTAAACAAATGTACTTGAACCACCACCATCCAAATTATAGGCTTCCTTGACACCCAATTCAACTAATTTATCCAAAAGTCTTTCCAAAGTAACTCCACTACTCCAATCCGCCTGACGACCATCAACCACAATCATAATTAAATCACCATTAGCATATTCACCAATAATGGTACGCGGCTGATTAGTTTGTGCCCAATCAGCGGGAATAGTTTGTTTTACCCCTCCTTTAATTAAAACAGGAATAAAACTAACACCCTGCCAAGGATTTAGGGCCATTAACTGTTCCCTTTGAGTATAAACACCACCAATTACCCGACCTGACTTATTAATACCGGCAAAACAAAGATTACCCGGATAAGCATTAAAAGGAGTAATTAATTTACCATCAATAACCACATTGCCGATGTGAACAGCATAAGATTTTCCATCTCGCATTTCTGTATAAAAACCGCCACCATTAATTCCTAAAAGGGCTCCGGTCCTTTTTACGGCCTGTAGAGTTGTTTCTTGAGCTCCCAGCTTATCTTTAGCTAAAACAACTTTAAAAGCACGTGGATCAAATAATTTTACCTTAGCAATATAACCGCGATAACCTAATTCCTCTAATTTAAATACTTTAATTTCCGTTCGCGAAGAACGATGTGCCTTTACCGGCTGACCAAGCATAGTTAAAATACGTGTTTCATAAATTTCATCTGATTTTTCCTTTTGCTCAACTGCTAATTTAGTTAAATCACTCAAGGTTTTTTCATCAGTCTCATATTGGGTTTTTTGTTGAACAACCTGTGTTTTCACAGTACCTACCTCTTGGGCTAAAAGGCGAAAGCCTTCTTCCAAGGAATGAAGCGAAATATTAGTTTTTTCCACCGGCAAAACTAAATCCTGAGCATAACCTGTAAAACTTCCACAAGCTAACCAAACTCCAAGAAAAGGAGCCATTAATAATAAGGCTAATAAATTAGCTCTACGCATTAGGGTGCCTCCTTTAAAATCCGCAAACTTTTTTCCAGATTTTTTAATTGGGCATCTAATATTTCAATTTTTTTGCTTAATTCCGCCTGAATATTTCCCGTTGAAGAAAGTGTCTGATCTGTAGTGCTAATTTCACTTTTAAGAACCAATAATTCATTAGTCAAACTATCCAAACGCTCCTTAATCATTTGAATGTTTAATGCATTGGTTTGTTGAATATTATTGATCGTTCGATCAAAATAATTTTTGGTAAAATAAAAACCACCAGCAAATAAACCACCCCAAATGATCAAAAACAAAAGAATTAAGCCTGATTTATTGGTACGTTTTTTCTTACGCCGGGTTGTTTCTAGTGCCCTATTTTCCAAAGAAAGAGGTTCTTTATATTTCACCTAATTTCACCTCACAATTTAGTTCTTTTCTCCCTACAAACTCAAATCCCTGTTGCCAATTTCAGCCAGCCGTTTTAAAAAACTACGGCGATGTACATCAGATGGTCCATATTCCCGTAAAGCCGAAAAATGCTGTGTAGTTCCATAGCCTTTATTTTGCTTAAAGCCATATTGGGGATAAAAAGAATCTAAAAAATCCATAAGTGCATCCCGGGTGGTTTTAGCCAAAATAGAAGCCGCGGCAATTGCCGCACACTGTTGATCACCACGAATAATACTTTCCTGAGGTATAGAAGACTTAATTTCCAAAGCATCAATTAATAAATAATCAGGTGTTATCGATAAGGAATCTACCGCCTTGACCATTGCTTTTTGGGTAGCCGCCCTAATATTTAAACAATCAATTTCATAATGATTAACAACACCTACTGAATAAGCAACAGCTGCTTTTTTGATTAGACGGGCTAATCTCTCTCTTTGTTCCGCACTTAATTTTTTGGAATCATTTAAACCAGGTAAATTATAGTTAAGTGGTAAAATAACGCAAGCAGCGACAACCGGACCTGCCAAAGGGCCTCGCCCAGCTTCATCTAGGCCGGCAATAAAATTATAGCCTTTTTTATATAATACCATTTCCCAAATCTGCATTTCTCTTAAACGCTCTTTTTCCCGTTCCCACGAAACTAATTTCTTTTCTAGACGTCCAGCTAAATTTTGCACACCTTTACGCTTATCCTTAAAAAGGTTTTCTATTAGCCCCGACCACTCATCTATAGGCAACTGCTTCATTTTTTTTTCAATTTGTTTAATTGTAAGATTGGTAAACATCCATTGTCACCCGCCCTAACCGACCTTGTTCAAATTCACGCAATAAGAAAAGTGCCCCTTTTTCCAAATCAAAACCTCCACCAGTCTGTAAAAAACCACGTTTTTCACAAAGTGCAGTCAAAACTAAATTCGCAGTCTGAGTTTCCTGAATTTGATATATGGTTTTTAAACAACCTGCTTTATTTCCTTTTAACCATTCAATTAACCAAAAAGCCAAAGGCAGTGGATCATAAATTTCCTCTTTGATGGCACCAGTAACCGCTAACTTGTAACCTACCTCGGGATCATCAATTTTAGGCCATAAAATTCCCGGCAAATCCAAAAGTTCCAAATTATTATCTAAACGAATCCACTGTTTGCCTTTAGTCACTCCCGGCCTTTTACCGGTAGCCGCAACACGGCGGCCTTTTAAATTATTAATCAAAGTAGATTTACCCACATTGGGAATACCAATAATCATCAAACGTACAATTTTATTTTTTATACCCCTTTTTGTACGCCGCCTTAATTCTTCTTGAGCTTGTTTTCGCACTAAATTATAAAGCCTTTTCCGTTCTTTGCTTCTATTTTGTAAAGCATTAAAAGTTAAGACTGAATAATTTTGTCTTCGATAATGAGCTAACCAAGCTTCAGTAGCTTTTTCATCGGCCAAATCAGCCTTATTAAAAAGCAAAACAAGCGGTTTTTGTTTTAAAAGATCTGGCAAAATAGGATTACGGCTGCTAACCGGCAAACGGGCATCAATGAGTTCCAAAACTACATCTACCCATTTTAGATTTTCCCTAATTAATCTTTTGGTTTTAGCCATATGACCCGGATACCAATTGAGCACACCCTCACCCCTTACATAATTTAAAGCTTTTCTTTGAAAAATATCACTTTTCCCCAATTATGGAATAAAAGGGACTGTATTCTGCAGTCCCCCCTTAAAACTACTTTCTTTCTTTAATTCGTGAAGCTTTACCAGATAAATTACGTAAATAATAAAGTTTGGCACGGCGCACCCGACCTCTACGCAAAACTTCTATTTTTTCTACCCGCGGTGTATGAATCGGAAAACAACGTTCCACACCTACTCCATAGGAAACCCGACGCACAGTAAAGGTTTCGTTTAAACCACTGCCACTTCTTTTAATTACCGTACCATCAAAAAGTTGAATTCTTTCCCGATTTCCTTCCACTACTTTAACGTGAACCCGAACACGATCCCCAGGTCGAAAATCGGGAATATCATCACGTTTATATTCTGCTTCTACAGATTTTAACAAATCCATTTTTATTACCCCCTTTCCCTAAATCCTAATTATTAAATCATTCTTTTTTTGCTTGCAGCTGTGCTAAAAATTGTTTATCAGCATCAGAAAGTTTTTTCCCCTTTAGTAAATCAGGCCGCCTTTCCCAAGTACGGTGTAAAGCCGCTTCCCGCCTCCATTTTTTAATATCAGCATGATTACCAGAAAGTAAGACTTCAGGAACCTGCATACCTCGAAATACTCGCGGACGCGTATATTGGGGATATTCCAATAACCCCTCTCTAAAAGAATCAGCTTTTAAGGATTCCTCTTCACCCAAAACACCGGGAATCAAACGGCTAACAGCATCAATAATAACCATTGCTGGTATTTCACCACCAGTCAAAACATAATCACCAATAGAGATTTCGCTATCAACTAAAAAACGAATCCGTTCATCAAAGCCCTCATAATGACCACATAAGATAGCTAATTGTTCTTCTTGGGCCAATTCCAAAGCCAACTTTTGTGTAAACTTTTTACCTTGGGGAGACATTAATAAAATCTTTCCAGTAAAATCACGGGGATTACCCAAAACAGATTCTACCGCATGATAAATTGGCTCAGGCTTTAAGACCATACCAGGACCTCCCCCAAAAGGGCTGTCATCAACATTTTGATGTCGCGAAAAAGCATAATCCCGAAAATTAATTAAATCAAAATTCAATAATTGATTTTCTTGAGCCCTTTTTAAAATACTGGTATTCAGTATTCCCGCAAACATTTCCGGAAATAATGTAAAGACCGTTATTTTCATTTACTTTCCTCCCCAATGAGACCTGGTGGGATCTTAACTTCCATTCGCTTTTTTGTCAAATCAACTTTTAAAATTACTGTTTTCAAAGCTGGCAAATAAATTTCTTTATTATCTGGTGTTTGAACCACATAAACATCATTAGCTCCCGGTTGTAAAACCCTACAAACTTTTCCCCAATAATGTCCTCCTTCATAAACCTTTAAACCAATTAATTCAAATATATAAAAAGAATCCTTGGGGAGTTGTTTTAATTTTGAACGTGGTAGAGTTACATATTTACCCTTAAGTTTTTGGGCGGTATGCAGATCGGTGATACCTTCCAAATGTAAAAGCACCATTTGTCGATATAAACGGACTTTAATAATGGGATAACTATTTTCATCAATAAATACTGTTTTTAATTCTTTAAATCTAAGGGGATTATCAGTAAGTGGATAAATTTTTAATTCACCCAATCTGCCATGTGTATTAACTATTTGACCAATTTTAATATAATCCACCATGGTCAAACCCCCATAAATTTATTCCATAATTTCCACATTCACTTTTTTTTGTCCGCGAACTGCAGAGGCCCGCACCACCGTACGAATTGCTCTGGCAATACGTCCTTGTTTACCAATAACTTTACCCATATCCTCTGGAGCCACACACAACCTAATAATCAATTCATCATTTACTTCTTCGGAAGAAACCTCTACCGCCTCAGGTTGATCCACCAAAGCTTTGGCAATTACCTCAACTAACTCCTCCATTAAACTCACCCCACTATTCTTCATTAGCTTTAGCTAAAATACCAGTTTTCGCCAATAGCGATTTTACGGTTCGCGAAGGTTGTGCCCCGGTTTTTAACCAATATAAGGCTCTTTCTTCATCAATATTTATTACCGTAGGTTTTTTAGTCGGATCATAATAACCAATTTCCTCGATAAACCGACCATCACGGGGTGCTCGGGAATCAGCCACGACTAAACGGTAAAAAGGGGCTTTTTTGGCTCCCATTCTTTTTAACCTGATACGTGTCGCCATTAACTCTCACCTCCTTAAAAAATAATTAGTTGAAAAAAGGAAGTTTTGCCAAACCCTTTTTTCCACTAGAAAATTGTTTCATTAATTTTTTCATTTGGGCAAACTGTTTTAACAAACGATTTACTTCCTGGAGGGAAGTACCACTTCCCCGAGCAATTCTTTTACGGCGATTACCCTTAATTATTTCCGGTCTTTGCCGCTCCTCAGGTGTCATGGAACGAATAATTGCTTCCACATGCCCTATTTCCTTATCATCTATATGAAAACCAGGCATCCCTTTTAATTTACCCATTCCTGGTATTAAATCTAAAATCTGTTCCCAAGGACCCAAATTCCTCATTTGTTGAATTTGTTCTAAAAAATCCTCCAAAGTAAACTGATTTGCCATTAGTTTACGTTCAAAATCCTGGGCTTTCTGTAAATCAATTGTTTCTTGAGCCTTTTCAATTAAAGTTAAGACATCACCCATACCTAAAATACGCGACGCCATGCGTTCAGGATGAAAAGGTTCCAAAGCATCCATTTTTTCACCCATACCGACAAATTTAATCGGGGCACCGGTAACCGCTCTTACCGACAAAGCAGCCCCCCCTCTGGTGTCCCCATCTAATTTAGTTAAAATCACACCATCAATTGTTAATTTCTGATGGAAACTATCAGCTACATTTACCGCGTCCTGACCAGTCATGGCATCAACTACCAAAAGAATTTCTTGTGGTGTACAATGCTTTTTTAATTCTGCTAATTTATCC
>DUTS01000011.1 GCA_012841935.1 Clostridia bacterium | reverse complement strand
GGTGGTAATCCCGCTTATTTGGCTAAACAGGATATGTTGGAACAAGGTTATGATTCGGCTTTGATTGAAGCCGCAGCTAGTTATAGTGAGGTTAAAGATGAAGAAATTTTAAAGGCTCGCCAGGTATATCAAAAGTTATATGCTCAAAAATTAGAAGAAACACAAGCAGAATATGAAAAAGTTGTGGCTTTGGGCGGCTTACATGTTATTGGTACGGAAAGACATGAAAGTCGTCGTATTGATAATCAATTAAGAGGAAGGGCCGGTCGTCAAGGTGATCCGGGGTCTAGTCAGTTTTATATTTCTTTGGAAGATGAATTAATGCGTCTTTTTGGTTCGGAAAATATTATGGGTTTAATGGATAGACTAGGGATGGATGATTCCCAACCAGTGGAAAATAAAATGATTACCCGTGGGATTGAGAATGCTCAAAGGCGGGTTGAAGCCTATCATTTTGATTTAAGGAAAAATGTGCTTGAATATGATAATGTGATGAATCAGCAGCGTGAAGTTATTTATCGACAAAGACGAGAAGTTTTAATGAGTGCTGATATTAAAAATAATATTATAGAAATGATTACTCAGGTTGTGGAAAGAACGATTGATGCTTATACTGGTGGGAGTATTTATCCGGAAGAATGGGACTGGGTGAATTTGCTGGAAAAAGCCAGTCAATTATTTTTACCATTAGATTGTTTATCTGCCGAGGAACTGGCTAAAATGCATGAAACCGAAGTAAGGGAATTAATTCTGGAAAAAGCCCTGGCCCATTATGAGCAGCGTGAAAAAGAAGTAGGCACGGAAAATATGCGGGAAATAGAGCGTCTAGTGACATTACGAGTTGTTGACCAGAAATGGCAAGATCATTTAGATGCTATGGACCAGTTAAGACAGGGGATTGGGCTACGTGCCTATGGACAAAGGGATCCTTTGGTGGAATATCAATATGAAGCTTATGAGATGTTTCAAATGATGATTGCCGAAATACAGGAGGAAGTAGTTAGGTATGTTTACCATGTATCTCTTGTAGAAAGGCCGACAGAAAGGGAAAATTTAGTGGAAAATCGTTATCAAGAACCGAAAACAAGTGGACAGCGGCGGGTAAACAAGGTAGGTCGTAATCAACCTTGTCCTTGTGGTAGTGGAAAAAAATACAAACGCTGTTGTGGGGCTTAGTAGTAAAGGAGGAATTAGAAGATGACTTGGGAATTATATAAAGAGGAAGGTAAAATAGATCTTTTAAAAGAAAAATATGGTATGCTTGGGAGGTCTCTTTGACCTAGCAAGTTGTGAAAGAGAAATTACTCAATTGGAAAAAAAACTGCTTAGACCCGACTTTTGGGATGAGGTGGTTGAAGCCCAAAAAGTTACCCAAAGAATTACTTGTTTAAAAAATAGCTGGGAAAAGTATCAGGAGTTGGGGTCACAAATTGAAGAAATAGAAATTTTATATGAATTGGGCGAAGAAGAAGCCGAATGTTTAAAAGAGGCCGAAGAACTATTGTTAAAGGTAGAAAAGGATTTGGCTGCTTTGGAATTGGAGCTTTTATTCCGGGGTAAATATGATGACCATAATGTTATTTTTTCTTTACATGCTGGAGCAGGTGGTACGGAATCACAAGATTGGACAAATATGCTCTTGAGGATGTACACTCGTTGGGCTGAACAAAAAGGTTTCTCGGTTGAAAGTTTGGATTATCTTGCTGGTGAGGAAGCTGGTATAAAAAGAGCAGCCTTATTAATCAAAGGAGAAAATGTTTATGGATTATTAAAAGCGGAAAAAGGAGTACATCGTTTAGTAAGAATTTCACCTTTTGATGCTTCTGGGAGAAGACATACTTCTTTTGCTGCAGTTGATGTTTTACCCGAGGTGGATGATGCCCTTCCGGAAATAGTTTTAAATAGCGAAGAAATTAAAGTAGATACTTATAGGGCTAGTGGGGCAGGGGGGCAACATGTCAACAAAACTGATTCAGCGGTACGTATGACTCATTTACCTACAGGAATTGTGGTTCAGTGTCAAAATGAGCGTTCCCAAAATGCAAACCGACAGGCCTGTGAAAAAATTCTTAAAGCTAAGTTGTGGGAACTCAAAAGACGTGAACAAGAAAAAGAAATAGAAAATTTGCGTGGGGCAGTAAGTGAAATTAGTTGGGGTAATCAAATTCGTTCATATGTTTTTCATCCTTATAGTTTAGTAAAAGACCATCGAACCGGTGTGGAAATTGGTGATGTAAATCGTGTCATGGATGGTGAGATAGATCCTTTTATTGATGCTTTTTTACGTTTAAATGCCAAAAATAGGGGGTAAGTTGAACATGGAAAAAATAATTTCCTGGGGGGAATTGGGGGAAATAGCGAAAGAAATACGTCGAGAAATTATTAAAATGTTGGCTGAAGCCGGGTCGGGTCATCCGGGGGGATCGCTTTCGGCAGTGGAAATTATTACTTATCTTTATTTTGCTGAAATGCGTGTAGATACGGAAAATCCTAAATGGCCGGAACGGGATCGTTTTGTTTTAAGTAAAGGTCATGCAGCACCTGCTCTGTACGCGGTTTTAGCTAAAAAGGGTTTTTTCCCGAAAGAGGAGCTAAAACAAATTAGGAAAATTAATTATCCACTACAGGGTCATCCTGATATGCACAAAGTACCTGGAGTGGACATGTCCACAGGCTCATTAGGTCAGGGTATTTCTACTGCTGTAGGGATGGCCTTAGCCGGAAAATTGGATCGTAAAACTTATCGCGTTTTTGTTCTTTTGGGGGATGGGGAATGTCAAGAGGGTCAAGTTTGGGAAGCGGCAATGGCCGCGGCTCACTATCGTTTGGATAATTTAATTGCCTTTTTAGATTACAATGGTTTACAGATTGATGGTCCGGTTGCAGAAGTGATGTCTCCCGAACCTTTAGAAGATAAATTTAGGGCTTTTGGTTGGCAAGTAAGACGTATTGATGGTCATTCTTGGGAGCAAATAAGTGAGGCAGTAGTAGAGGCTAAAAAGGTTGTGGGACAGCCGGTAATAATTATTGCTGACACAATCAAAGGTAAAGGTGTTTCTTTTATGGAAAATCAATTGGATTGGCATGGTAATGCACCAAGTCAAGAGGAAGCAGCCAGGGCTTTAGCTGAATTAGTTTAGGGAAGGAGCAGGGTAATGAAAAAGATTGCTACACGAGAGGGGTATGGTAAGGCCTTAGCCAAACTAGGTACGAAGTATCCCAATATGGTGGTTTTGGATGCAGATTTATCTAGATCTACAAGGTCTTATGAATTTTGTAAATATAATCCTGAAAGATTTTTTAATATGGGCATTGCCGAGCAAAATTTAATGGGTACAGCTGCTGGCTTAGCGGCTGCCGGTAAAATTGTTTTTGCCAGCACTTTTGCTATTTTTGCTACAGGAAGGGCCTTTGAACAAATTCGAAATTCTATTGCTTATCCTTGTTTAAATGTTAAAATTGCCGCCAGTCATGCTGGTTTAACTGTGGGGGCTGATGGTGCTTCACATCAGGCTATTGTAGATGTGGCTATTATGCGTGCTTTACCCAATATGCAAGTAATTGTACCCGCAGATGCCATTGAGGCGGAAAAAGCCATTTGGGCGGTGGCTGCTCAAAAAGGTCCAGCTTATTTACGCTTGGGACGGGCTCCTGTGCCAGTGATCTATCCGGAAGAAGCCGAATTTGAATTGGGGAAGGCTACTCTGCTGCGTGAAGGCCGGGAAGCAACTATTATTGCTTGTGGAATTATGGTGGCTGAAAGTTTGTTAGCTGCGGAAGAGTTGGCTGAAGAAGGATTTGCTGTAAGAGTTTTAAATATGTCCACATTGAAACCACTTGATGAAGGGGCTATTTTGCAGGCAGCACGTGAGACTGGGGCACTAGTTACCGCGGAAGAACACAGTATTATTGGTGGTTTAGGAAGTGCGGTAGCAGAGGTTGTTGGCGAAAATTGTCCAGTACCTTTAGAAAGAGTAGGAGTTAAAGATGTTTTTGGTGAATCAGGTGAACCTGATGAATTGTTGGAAAAGTATGGCTTGCGGGCAGTCAATATTAAAGAAGCGGTGAGAAGAGTAATTAGAAGAAAATAAAACCTACAAGTTTTTACCACGCTGAATTCCTGTTTTTAAGCAGGGATTTTTTTTTACTTGTCGAAATAAATGTATATTGGTGAAAGGCGAAAGATTATGTTTTAAACTGTCTGAAATTTGGGGTGTGAATATGATTCAATTGTTTAATGTTTCTAAAACGTATCAGGGTGAAGTCACAGTGAAAGCACTTCAGGATATAAGTTTACATATTACTAGGGGGGAATTTGTTTTTTTGGTAGGTCCGAGTGGGGCTGGGAAATCGACTTTAACCCGTTTATTAATTAGAGAAGAACTGCCTACTGATGGGCAAATTTTGGTTAACGGGAAAAGTGTTTCCCGATTAAGGGAGCGGGAAATCCCTTATTATCGTCGTAAAATTGGTTTTGTGTTTCAGGATTTTCGTTTATTGATGGAAAGAACGGTTTATGAAAATGTGGCTTTTGCCATGGAAGCTATTGAAAGACCTAAACAGGAAGTAAGGGAACAAGTACCCGCTATTTTAGAATCTGTAGGTTTGGCCGATAAATTGGGAAATTACCCTCATCAACTTTCCGGGGGAGAACAGCAGCGAGTTTGTATTGCACGGGCAATTATTAATAATCCTTTAATTGTGATTGCTGATGAGCCTACTGGGAATTTAGATCCAGATACTTCTTGGGAAATTATGAATATTTTTCAAGCAATAAATAAACGGGGAACTACATTAATTGTTGCCACTCATGACCGGGACATTGTTAATCGAATGCAAAAACGGGTAATTGCACTAGATGCCGGCCAGCTTATTCGTGATGAAGAAAGGGGCGGGTATTAAGTGAGGTTAAGCAGTTTTGAATATTCGATTCGGGATGCCCTGCGTTCCATGAAAAGGAATAAAGTGATGTGTTTAGCTTCGATGGCTACAGTAGCTATTTCTTTATTAATTTTAGGCTGTGCTTGGTTATTAGTTTTAAATTCGCAGCATTTGGCAACAGTAATGGAATCGGAATTGGAAATTAACGCTTATTTAAGAAGTGAAGTGGAAAGAGATGAAGCTTTAAATCTGCGGCGTAAGTTTGAAAACTTAGGTGGTGTAGAAGAAGTAACATTTGTTTCCAAAGAAGAAGGTTTGGAAAGGCTTCAGCAGCGTTTAGGGGATGATACTAGTATTATTGAAGCTCTTGGCGGACATAATCCCTTGCCAGATATGTATCGTTTAAAAGCTAAAGTGGCTGAAGATGTGCCTCGTTTAGCTGGTGAAGTGGAAAAAATCCAAGAGGTAGAAAAGGTTAGATATGGGCAGGGTTTGGTAGAAAAACTCTTGGCTTTAACTAACTGGATGCGTACTGTGGGGATAGTTATTGTAATTGTGATTGGTATGGCGGCCATCTTTTTGATTGCTACTAGTATTAGACTTACCGTTTTTGCTCGTCGTAGAGAAATTGGCATTATGAAATTGGTAGGGGCTACAGATTGGTATATTCGCTGGCCCTTCTTTTTGGAAGGTATGATTGTCGGCTTGGTGGGGGCAATACTTGCTATTTTATTCTTACATCTTTTTTATGCCAATTTAGTGCGTAATGTAATTTTAACTTTAAACTTTCTGCCGGTATTAAAGGAGTTAAATGTAATTTTGCATGTTTATAAATGGTTATTAATTTTAGGAGTATTTTTAGGTGCTGCTGGCAGTGCTATCAGTTTAAGACGTTTCTTAAAGGTGTAAATTAGGAGGAAAGAAAATGATGACTTTATCAAAACATAAAAGATTATGTTTCTGGATGATTATGATTTTTTTCCTAATGACTCTGCCTTTGGGAGCACTGGAAGATGCGGAAATAGAGCAAAAAAAGACCGAATTGGAAGAAATTGAGGCAGCGATTGAGAAATTTGAAAAGCTGTATAAGGATAAAGAAAGGGAAGGGAAACAAGTCTTAGGCCAAATTAGGGATTTAGAAAATAATATTTGTAGTTTAAATGAGGATGTTAATACTTTATGTAATCGAATAAGTATTACCGAATTATTATTAAATAATATCCAAGAAGAAATAGAAAAAACACTTCTTTTGGTAGAGGAACGCACCGCTTATTTTAATACGCGTTTGAATGAAATTTATTTACAAGGGGAAGTAAGTTTTTTAGAGGTACTTTTTCAATCTACAGATTGGACGGATTTTTTAACTCGTTTTGATTTTTTGCAAAAAATTGCAGAAAGTGATCTGCAAAAATTAAAGATATTGAATAAAACTCGTGAAGAATTGGCTCTTAAAAAGGCGGATTTGCAAGAACAGGTAGCAAATTATAATTTTTTAAAAAACCAAAAGGAACAAAAACAACGGCAGATGGAATTACAGTCGCGCCAAAAAAATAATCTCTTAAAAACCATTGAACAGCAAAAAGATGAATATTTACGTTCGATCAAAGAATTAGAGGTAGTACGCAAAAGTATTGATCGTTTTATTAAAGAATGGCAAGCTGAACATCAGGAGGCTTATCTCGGTTCGGGAAAGATGGGTTGGCCTTTACCTGGTCACACTCGGATTACTTCCCCATTTGGTTGGCGTACACATCCCATTTTTAAGGAAAGAAGTTTCCATCCGGCTATTGATATTGCAGCCCCAACCGGGACTTTGGTATTAGCTTCGGAAACTGGTCGGGTAATTTATGTAGGCAACAAGGGAGGGTATGGACAAGCCATTATTCTTGATCATGGGGGCGGTATTTCTACTCAGTATTCACATTTGAGTGCTTATTTGGTTAAAGTTGGTGACTTTGTTTTAAAGGGTGATCCCATAGGTAAGGTAGGTAGTACTGGTTGGAGTACTGGACCACATTTGGATTTTATAATTCGAGTTAATGGTGAACCTGAAGATCCGTTAAAATATGTAAAGGCTGTTTAAAAAGCCGCTTTTTAGGGCTTGCTTTTTTATAATATGAATTGTATAATATTATATAAATAATTATTAATGTTGAGTTAAAAGGAGGATAAGTATGAGTTTTGTCAATGATTTAAAAAAGGCCTTCGGGGCACTACAGGAGATTGGCCGGGAAAGTTACCGCCAAAAGATTTTTGTTCGGGAATTACGGAAAGCACTAGCATGGAAAGGGGTAGATTTGCAAGGGAAGGTACTTCTTGAACAAATCTATGATTATCAACGCTTGTGTCATTGGGGTGTTATGGAAAAAGAGCGGGGATTAACAGATAGGGTTAAAAAGGCTCAAAAGAAGCTTTTGGAAAAATATGAGGTGGATACACGTGAAAAAGCACTACTTAAAATAGCCGAGGATTGGCAAGCTGAAATTGGGGCAGATTATTTAAATGGTTTCCCTTGGGTAAAACTGCAGCTGCAGTATTTAGAATATTTGGAGTTGAATCAGCGGGCGGTGAAAAAAGTTTCAGCCATGGAATGTTGTTTTGATGATAATGAAATACAGGCTGGGCGTTTGCGTCGGACAGCTGAAAAATTAGTTAATGAAAAAGAGGAATATGCTAAAAAGATTTGGTCTTTAAGGCCTAAATTTGATGAAGAAATACAATTTGAAGGTATTAAAGAAGCGGAAAATTTGATTGCTGAAAAAATTGACTTTTATAATGAAGGGCTCAAACAGTTTGAATTATATGGAAGTCAACAGCGTCCTAATCGTGAGAATTTGGCCTATTTAGATGCAGGTTTGACTTTATTGCAAAAGTATCAAAAATCTAGTGAGGTTTCTCAACGTAAATTTCAGAAGTGGTTATCCGATTGGGCTCAAGCTTCCGGGGGGTTGAAGAAAACTTCTGAAAGGCAGGTTAGTGGGCGGGAAATTATTGAAGGCCGCTAGAAAGTTTTAAGGGGGATTGGGTTGAGTTTTTGGGTAGATTTAAAAAAAAGAGGTGTTTTAAGGGAAATAATTAGTGAAGTTGAGCCAGTTTGGCAGAAGTTTTGTCAAATGTCGGGTGTGGGGGAAGCAGAATTAAATGATTTAAAAGAAGTGATGATTCGGGAAGCCATGGCCCGTAAAATATTCATTCGGAAAGATTATTCAAGATTGGAAATGCTAAAACCATTAGCTGCCTTGGGTGAAAAAATAAATAAACATAATCAATTGAGTACCTGTGAGGAATTATGGTTGGATATTCAAGTGAAATTATGGGAATATCAAGTTTGTGCGGAAAAAGAGTTGCTCAGGCTTAGTGAATTTAAAAAAGAAGCCCGCAATATTCGTGCTGATTATTTAGCGGAAAGAGCTCAAGAGGAGCTTGAAAAAATAGAGGCCGAAAGGGAAAGTTTTATAGTCAAGGTGAATAATTTAAAACCAGTAAAGCATTTCTCTACAAGGGAGTCTCCACTGAAATTCAAGCAAGAATATTTACTGCTGAAGCAGTTACTAGAGGCTAGAAAGAGTGATTATCAGCGGGGTGAGTCGCCTTTATTAAAAGCACAGGAGCGGTTAAAAGCTAAGAATAAGGAATGGGAAATAGTTAGATAGAAGACTTGGTATACTAAAAAATATTAATAAGCAAAAATTAAGCAGGGAGAGACTTGTTTTTTCACCTGAATATTATTAAAGACTTAAAAACAAACCTCCGTCATTATAAAGCCGCAAATAAGGCTATTAAGCATCCTATATTAAATAGGGTCGTATGATGATGAGTATTATCCTCACCGCGAGACAATGGAAAATATTTCACATTTATGTAGATAGACGAGGACTTAATTTAGTTACTCGTCTTTTTCTTGTTTTCGGGTGCTGAATACTATAAGATAGGAATATACATTAGACTTAGGAAGCAGTTTTATAGGGGTGAAGAATTTGTCGGAAAAACGAAAACAAGTTTTGAGGTTTCTTTTTACAATCTTAGTGGTGCTTAGTTTTGTAGTTACCGCCTGTGTAGGTGTTTTTTTTATTACCAACTACCAGAATATCGGTAAAATGTTAGAAGTAGCTGCGGTAATTAAAACTCAATATATAGAAAAGGTTCCTGGTAAGCAAATTATGTCCGGGGCAGTACGGGGTATGGTAGAAGCCCTGGAGGATCCGTATTCGGTTTATTTGGATCAGGAAGAATATGCCGAGTTTCGGCAGCATATCGAAGGTTCAATAGGGGGAATAGGTGTTTATGTTAGTACTGAAAATGATAAATTTTTAATTTTTTCGGTAATCGAGGACACACCGGCTAGTAAAGCTGGTTTATTAAAAGGTGATATCATTTTTAAAGTTGATCAAAAATTGGTTAGTGAAATGGACCTTGATGAGGCTGTGGCCAAAATGCGGGGTGAACCAGGGACAAAAGTAGAGATTAGTGTGTTCCGGGATGGGGAGATTAAAGATTTCACGGTTACCAGAGCTATTATTGATGTACCTACAGTAGAAAGTCAGGTTTTACCCGGTAAAATTGGTTATTTGCGGCTTAAATTATTTGCCAGTAATTCTGATGAAGCCTTAAGTTTACATTTAGCTAAATTAAAGCAGGAGAAAATAAGGGGATTGGTTTTAGATTTGCGGGATAATCCCGGGGGGGATTTGGAGGCTGCAGTAAATATAGCTCGTTATTTTATTCCAGAAGGACCAGTAGTGCATATTGTTAATAAAAATGGTCGTATGGAAACTATGTTAAATAATCAGCCGATAGAATTGGGTGTGCCTTTGGTAGTTTTAATTAATAATGGTAGTGCTAGTGCCTCGGAAGTATTGGCTGGGGCCATAAAGGACACGGAAACAGGAGTTTTAGTGGGAGAAAAAACTTTTGGAAAAGCTTTAGTGCAGGTATTGATTGAGTTAAGGGGGAAGGATGCCATAAAGTTAACAACAGCAAAATATTTAACACCTAAACAACATGATATTCAGGCTAAAGGGATCATCCCGGATATTGAGGTAAGTGAAAGTGAAACTGGGCAGGATTTGCAATTACACAAGGCACTGGAAATTTTACGTAAACAATTAAATAGTCAAGAATGATTGGAGGCGGCATAAACAATGTTTCCTTGGAAAGAGTTCTTGCCCCTACTTTGGAGCAGCTTTTGGGCTAGTTTTTGTCGACCTGCTTTTTGGATTGTCTTAATTATTGTGGGTTTTATGTATCGTAAAATGACGCAGACAACAAAGGATTTGTTTAAAACGCCGGGGGAATCGCCCTGGCGTTTAACAATCACGGCTGCCTTTTTGGGGATAAGTGGTGGGTTTTTAGGTAGTTGTTTATTGGTATTGGTGGGGATTTCATTAAATGAAATTGGTGGTTTCTATTTGCTAATTACGGCTTTGGTACTAATGTTAATTCAACAGCGTTTCTTGTGTTTTGCTTATGCTGGTGGTGTACTTTCTTTAATTTCGCTGCTGGGGGGATTACAGCTAGTCAATGTGCCTCAGGTAATGGCTTTGGTAGCCATTTTGCATTTAGTAGAGGCCTTTCTAATTTATTTTACAGGTAGTATGAATGTTTTGCCTATTTATGTGTCCACAAAAGAGGGGCACCTCGTAGGGGGTTATAATTTACAAAAGTTTTGGCCACTACCTTTAATAGTTTTGTTTGCTGGAATCTATCCTGATCCGCAAATTATTAAGGGTGTAGTCAGTATGCCGGATTGGTGGCCTTTATTAAAACCAGAATTTGCTTTATGGCAAGGTGATGTGGTTTATAGTTTGTTGGCCATTCCGGCTATTTTAGGTTATGGAGATGTGGCTATCTCGATGACACCGCGTGAGAAAACAAAATTGGCTGGTAGGGAATTGGCTCTTTATAGTATTATTCTTTTAGGTTTGGCTTTGGGGGCCGGTTATTATCCTCCATTAGCCTATTTAGCTGCACTTTTTGGTCCTGGTGGGCATGAATTGGTTATTTATTGGGGCCGTCGGCGTGAGGTACGTGGTGAACCGCTTTTTGTGCCTGTAGATAATGGGGTGAAAATATTGGCGGTAGAGCGGGGAGGTATTTTAGCCAATGCTGGGGTAAAAGCCGGGGACGTTTTATTGGCTATCAATGAACAGCCACTAAGCTGTGAAACGGAAATTAGTGCTATAGATATGGAAAAAGGCGGGAAGTTAAAATTAAAATATTTGGCTGAAGAGCAGATTAAAGAAATGACACTTACTATAGAAAAAGGGATGGAGTGGGGCTTTTTGCCTGTGCCAGGCCGTCAAATAGGCCCTTATTTACAGGTATTAACTTCTGTTAGCCCCCTAAAAAAGTTCTGGGTGGAATTGCAAAGTTTTTTGGCAAAATGGAAGAATTGATGTTAATATTTGAATATTAGGCAAAGTAGTGTTATAATAACTTCAGAAGTGTCTCCAAAAAAGGGGGTGGGGAAGGTGAATATTTTTTCACGCTTTTGGGGTTTCGCACGGCGTGTGCGTGACAATTATCGTCTGGTGAATGAAAAAGGCACCCTCTTTAGGGGTTTAGAGAATATTGTAAGGAAATATGAAACCAATCCCCACATTCAAAAGGAAAATTTGGACCGCTTGGATAAAGCTTTTAATTTGATCCTTTTAGATGCTTCGGATAAAATTGATAATCGGGAAACAACGGTTAATCGGGAAATAAAAGAACATTTACTAGTTCAGTTGGGGGTATCTAGTACCGAGGAAGCCGTATTAAAGGTATCCGGACATGTAAATGCTTATTATAATCCCTGTTTAACTGAGGAAGAAAAATGGATTTCCCTAGAGGTAAAATTGGCCCAGTTTAGTTATGAAAAAGAAAAATGTTTAAAGACCTTGAAAAATGAAGAGGAGCGGGAAAAATTAAACAAAGAAGAGGAACTTTTGCGAGAGAAGGTGGACAAGTTTAAGCCTGGACAAAGTTGGTATCAAGGAATGGCCATATTTCAAGAGGAATGGTTCAAGGCTTGTGATCTACTTGAAATGAATTTGCGAAAGCTTGTTTCTTTGGCAAGAAAGGGCCTTTCCGAGGAAAGAGAATTAGTCGAATTAGTGGAGTCTGCCCAAAAACTCCGCTCAAATCGTAGGAGCAGGGCAATTAACAGGAATGAGGTTTGTTTGAGAAGATGATTTGCCAACTTTAAATTAGTGTGATACAATACAACAGTAGTTAATTGAATTTTCCTATATAGTCTAAATACTATTTTAGGAGGTGAAAATATGGGTATCTTGGAAAATATAAAAAGGGAAGCATGGATATTTCGGGAAATTTATTTTGGAATCTTGGAGGAAGATCGGTTTATACATGCCTATCGGAGGATTTATAAGCCATTAAATATTGGAAATAAAATAAGTTTTACTACTAAATTGCGTGAAATCAAAGAGTTGGTAGTAATAGAAATAATGGATGAAATTGAGATATTGGGTCAGGCTTCAATTGAGGAAAGGCAAGTTCTTTTAGGGAAATATGGTTTTAAGGATGGTATAGAATTAGCGGCACATTTGGCTAAGGAAATGGCTTTAAATTTAGATTCAATGAAGGAAACAAATGATGTTAAATGGGTAAAGTTAAAAGTGAAGTTTTTGGAGTATTGGGCCAAAACTAAAAAAGAAGTAACTGGTCTAAAAGAGTTGGAAAGTACGGCACGGCGTTTAGGGGCTAATCATTTGGCTCATAAAGCTAATTTATCTGCAGCTAATTTGATTGCGGAAAAAAATAAAATTAGGAAAATGATTAATGAGGCTTATCCGGGAAAATATCGTCCTTATAAAAGGATTTTTTATAAGAAGAAGAAGGAAAGTTTTAGCAAGGATTATGAAATGGTAAAAAGTGTGTTGGAAACTAAAGCAGCTTTATATACTGAGCAGGGGCGGAATCCTTTACTGTCAGCCTATAGGCATTTACTTAAAGATTGTGGTCGGAATTTAATAGAAATTGCAAAGGCTATTTTAGCTGCCGATTCGGCCAGGCAAAGTCGTTTCGGTGCTTTGGATCAACTAGCAGTATCTGCTCAAAATCTGCGAGAGGAAACTACTACCGTGGTTAAGGAGGTGCGGGGGGTAGAGAGAATTTAAGTTATTTATTTAAAAAATGAGAGAAGGAGAAAATAAGGGAGGTTATTAAGGTTGAGTTTTTGGGAAAAATTAAAGAAGGATGTTGAAGAAGCGAGTAAAAATGCTGATGAGGTGGGAATTGAAAAGGAATTAGCTAAGTTATTTCGAAAAGCCATAGCACCGGCGATTAAAAAGGATAAGAATTTTGTTATCAGAAATATAATGGTTAAGAAATTGCAGGAAATTGATAAGGCGATTGAGGGAGGTTTTATGGAAAGAACCGGGCAAGAGTTTTTCTTTCCTGGCAGATGGAGAAAATTTCTAGAAAAACACGATGCTAGTAATGGTGTCCATGCAGCATATATTTTAGCACAATCGGTAAGTATTAAATATAATTTAAGACCAACAACTAACCGGGGTCTTTGGGCGAATTCTTATGTGCTTTATTTAAAGTATGTGGAAGAAAATGTGAGGGAGTTAGAGGATTTAAAAGATTTGGAGGAAAGGGCCAAGGCTTTAGGGGCAAATCGGGTTGTTGAGGAAGCTCAAAAAATATGCACTGTTTTAATTAATGAGGAAAAACAAGTAAGGGATAAATTATTAGAGCTTGATGTTGATAACTATGCATTGTCGTTTTTTTCCTTAGGAAAGAAACCCAAAGAACAGTTTTTTAAGGATATAACCGATATGGAACGCTGCTTAGAAGATAAAATAGTTCAATATAGCCGGGGGGTAGTACTGGCAGCCGATGGAAGGGTAAGTAAAGTTGGGAACCGCTCTGAACTTTTACAAGAATATAAACGTTGTTTGGATGCATTGGTGGGGGACTCGGGGCGTGTCGAACGGGTAATTCGTCATTTAGATAAACGGTTGGCCCAGCTTGCTGAAAAACGCAGTTCATTGGGGGATAAAAAGGATAGTGCCTTAACTTTACGTACAGAGGTAGATGGGACTGATTTGAATATGAAACATATTCGACCGGCCTTTGAACGGGGTTAATTGAAATTAAACGGGTGGGGAAGTTTTCCCACCCGTTTTAATTTATGGGCTTACTTGACGCTTATGTTATAATGTTGCTAGAGATTAATCTAAGGGATGAAGTAAATGGAACCGGGAAAATTTAAATTAATTTCAGAATATCAGCCGCGGGGGGATCAGCCGGCGGCTATTGAAGCTTTAGTAAGGAATTTTATAAGGGGTAAAAAAGAGCAGGTTTTATTGGGTGCCACGGGGACAGGTAAAACATTTACAATGGCACAGGTAATTGCCTTAATGCAAAAACCTACTTTGGTAATTGCCCATAATAAAACTTTGGCTGCTCAGTTATGTAGTGAATTTAAGGAGTTTTTTCCGGAAAATGCAGTGGAGTATTTTGTTAGCTATTATGATTATTATCAGCCAGAAGCTTATTTACCACATACTGATACTTACATTGAAAAAGATGCTTCTTTAAATGAGGAGATTGAAAAATTACGGCATGCGGCTACCGCAGCTTTATGTGAAAGAAAAGATGTGATTGTGGTAGCTAGTGTTTCCTGTATTTATGGTTTAGGATCACCCCAGGAATATGAAAAACAGACATTGGCTTTGCGTTTAGGTCAGTTAGTGGAAAGGGAGTTTATTTTACGCAGATTAACTGCAATGCAGTATGATCGTAATGATTTTAATTTAGTACGAGGTACTTTTCGGGTAAGAGGAGATGTTATTGATATTTTTCCGGCTTCACATGGGGAAAAAATAATTCGAGTGGAATTGTTTGGTGATGAGGTAGAAAGGATCGGGGAAGTAGATTCTTTGACTGGGCAGGTGATTGCAGGAAGAAGGCAAGTGAGTATTTTCCCTGCTAATCATTATGTTATTGGTAGAGAGAAAATGCTGGGGGCTTTAGAAACAATTGAAACGGAATTAAAAGGGCGTTTGCAGGTCTTACGTAGTCAGGGGAAATTATTGGAGGCACAGCGTTTGGAGCAGCGCACTTCTTATGATCTAGAAATGATGCGGGAAGTGGGCTTTTGTACGGGAATTGAAAATTATGCTCGTCATTTAACAGGTAGAAAACCGGGTGAACCACCTTATACTTTAATTGATTTTTTCCCAGGTGATTTTTTATTGATGATTGATGAATCTCATGTAACCATTCCCCAGATTGGGGCTATGTATGCTGGTGATCGTTCGCGAAAAACTACTTTGGTGGAACATGGTTTTCGTTTACCATCAGCATTGGATAATCGGCCCTTAAAGTTCAATGAGTTTGTGGAAAAATTAAATCAGGTGGTTTATGTTTCGGCTACTCCTCGTTCATATGAGGTTGAACGAAGTGGTGTAGTTGTGGAACAGATCAACCGTCCTACTGGTTTGTTAGATCCTAAAATAGAGGTTCGTCCAACTAGAGGTCAAATAGAAGATCTTTTAGCTGAAATTAAGGTTAGGGAAAAAAGAAAGGAACGGGTTTTGATAACTACCTTGACTAAGAAAATGGCTGAAGATTTAACCGATTATTTACGGGAATGGGGAATTAAGGTTCGTTATCTTCATTCTGAAATTAATACTTTGGAACGAATACAGATTGTGCGGGATTTGCGTTTAGGTGTTTTTGATGTCTTAGTGGGGGTAAACTTGCTTCGAGAAGGTCTTGATTTGCCAGAGGTTTCTCTAGTAATTATTTTAGATGCTGATAAAGAAGGTTTTTTGCGTTCAGGGCGTTCTTTGATTCAAACTATTGGGCGGGCTGCCCGTCATGTAAGAGGGAAGGTAATAATGTATGGGGATCAAATTACGGATTCCATGCAGCGGGCAATTTCGGAAACAGAACGGCGGCGAAGTATTCAAAAGGCTTTTAATGCAAAACATGGTATTGTGCCGCAAACTGTGCAAAAAGGGGTAAGAGATGTTTTAGAGGCGACGATAATTGCTGAGGAAGAAAAAGAATATGGGATTGATTTAACTATGATCTCACAGCAGGAAAAAAAGAAATTAATTGCCCGTTTGGAAAAAGAAATGCAAGGGGCGGCAAAGGAATTGGCTTTTGAAAAAGCCGCCGAATTGAGAGATTTATTGTTTGAATTACGGGCTCAGGTAAAATAAAGGTAGGTTGAAAAAATGGGACAAAATAAGATTATCATTAAAGGAGCACGAGAACATAATTTAAAAAATATAGATGTAGAGATCCCGCGGAATAAATTAATTGTAATTACTGGTTTAAGTGGTTCAGGGAAATCCTCTTTGGCTTTTGATACTATTTATGCTGAAGGACAAAGGCGTTATGTTGAATCATTGTCAGCATATGCTCGTCAGTTTCTAGGTCAAATGGAAAAACCAGACCTTGATTATATTGCAGGGTTATCACCGGCGATAGCCATTGATCAAAAGGCTGTAAGTAAAAATCCCCGTTCTACAGTGGGTACGGTAACGGAAATCTATGATTATTTACGTCTTTTATATGCTCGTATTGGTAAGGTGCATTGTTATCATTGTGGTAAGCCGATTGAACAGCAAACTGTAGAGCAAATGGTTGATCGTTTAATGACTTATCCTCAAGGGATGCGTTTGCAAATTTTAGCTCCTGTTGTACGGGGAAAAAAAGGTGAGTTTCAGAAAATAATTGAGCAAATACGCCGAGAGGGTTATGTCAGGCTGAGGGTAAATGGGGAAATTAAAGATATTAATGAAAAACTGTATTTGGATAAACAAAAGCGGCATACAATCGAAGTGGTTGTAGACCGCGTTATTTTGCGGCCAGGAATTACTTCGCGGTTAGCCGATTCTTTGGAAACTGCACTTAATTTAAGTGGTGGTTTGGTCAATGTGTTGTTAAATGAAGACGAGGTTTTATTTAATCAGCATTTTGCTTGTCCAGATTGTGGGATTAGTTTTGCTGAAATTTCACCGCGTTTATTTTCTTTTAACAGTCCTTATGGGGCTTGTCCGCAGTGTGATGGTTTGGGATTTATGCAGGAATTTGATTTACAGTTGGTAGTGCCAGATAAAAGCAAGACTTTGGCGGAAGGGGTTTTTGTACCTTGGCAAAAAAGAAACACTAGATGGCAGCAGGGGGTTTTGCAGGCGGTTGTTGAGCATTTTCAAATTCCCCAAAACATACCTTTTAATGAATTAAGTACAGCACAGCAAAAATTATTATTATATGGGGCGGGTAAGAAGAAAATTCGCTGTAGTTACTATAATCATAAAGGTGAATTAAGAGTTTTTGATACGGTCTATGAAGGGATAATTCCCAATTTAAAAAGGCGTTATCAAGAAACCAAATCTGGTTATGTGAGGCGGGAATTGGAAGCTTATATGAGTCAAACTATTTGTTCAGCCTGTCGTGGTTTTAGGTTAAAAAAGGAAAGTTTGGCAGTATTGATTGAGGGGAAAAATATTGGTGAAATTACTTCTTTATCGGTTGGTGAGGCTTTGGATTTTTTTCAAACTTTAAAATTAAGTAAACGGGAAAAAATTATTGCTCAACAAGTTTTGAAGGAAATTTGTGCACGTCTGCAATTTTTGGTAGATGTAGGTTTAGATTATTTAACTCTACGGCGTACTTCCGGAACGTTATCTGGTGGGGAAGCTCAACGCATTAGATTGGCGACTCAGATTGGTTCTGGATTAGTTGGAGTCCTCTATATTTTAGATGAACCTTCTATTGGTTTACATCAGCGGGATAATCAGCGTTTGATAAATACTTTAAAATCTTTAAGGGATTTAGGTAATACGGTAATTGTAGTTGAACATGATCAAGAAATGATGGCTGCAGCAGATCAAATTATTGATATTGGTCCAGGAGCTGGGGTAAATGGTGGCAAAATTATCGCCCAAGGTACATTTGAGCAAATAAAGGAAATTCGGGGTTCTTTAACTGCCGATTATTTAAGTGGTCGTAAGCAGATTCTTGTACCTCCAGTGAGGCGAAAATTAAATGATCAGTGGTTGGTTGTGCGGGGTGCCCAAGCACATAATTTAAAAAATGTGGAGGTAAGTATTCCACTAGGGGTATTTACTTGTGTAACTGGTGTTTCTGGTTCTGGGAAAAGTACTTTGGTTAATGAAATTATTTATAAAGCATTGGCTGTTAAATTAAATCGTGCTCGCTGTCGCCCTGGTAATTATCAGTCACTTAGTGGTTTGGAGTATTTAGAAAAAGTAGTGAATATTGATCAGGCTCCTATTGGCAGAACACCTCGTTCTAATCCTGCTACTTATACTGGTGCTTTTGATGGGATACGTGAATTGTTTGCTCAAACTAAGGAGGCCCGCATGCGGGGTTATCGGCCGGGTAGGTTTAGTTTTAATGTACGCGGTGGACGCTGTGAGGCCTGTGGGGGAAATGGAATTATTAAAATAGAAATGCACTTTTTGCCTGATGTTTATGTGTCGTGTGAAGTTTGTAAAGGGACTCGCTTTATGCGGGAAACACTAGAAGTAAAATATAAAGGGAAATCGATTGCCGAGGTTTTAGAAATGACTGTAGATGAGGCTGCAGAGTTTTTTCAACATCATTTAAGAATTTACCGGCGTTTAAAATTAATGCAGGATGTGGGTTTGGGTTATTTGCGTTTGGGACAACCGGCTACTACTTTATCGGGGGGAGAAGCACAGCGGATAAAACTGGCCTCGGAATTAAGCCGCCGTAATCAGGGTCAGACATTATATATTTTGGATGAACCTACTACCGGGCTGCATTTGGCAGACATTAAAAAGTTGTTAAATGTGCTGGAACGTTTGGTAGATGCGGGGAATACAGTTTTAGTAATCGAACATCATTTGGATGTAATTAAAACTGCAGATTATTGTATTGATTTGGGTCCTGAAGGTGGCCAGCAGGGCGGTTGTGTTGTGGCTGTGGGTACTCCAGAAGAATTGGCCGAAAATCCGGCTAGTTATACTGGGAAATATCTAAAAAAGGTACTTTAGAGGTGAAAAATTTGCTTACGGAAAAATTGGCTGTGCTGCCGGCAAAAACGGGAGTTTATTTATTTAAAAATAAACGGGGACGTGTTATTTATGTTGGTAAAGCCTTAAATTTACGCAGTCGAGTTTCCTCTTATTTTTCCGCTGGTCACAGTATTTCACCTAGGACACGGGTTTTGGTAAAAAATATTGCTGATGTGGAATATTTGTTAACTGATTCGGAAATAGAGGCCTTAATTTTAGAAAGTAATTTAATTAAAAGACATCGGCCTAAATATAATATTCGTTTAACAGATGATAAAAGTTATCCTTATTTAAGAATAACCCTAGGGGAGGAGTATCCTCGTTTAGAAATTACTCGCAGATTATTAAAAGATGGTTCTCGCTATTTTGGCCCTTATCCTAATGTTGGTGCTGTACAAGAGATTTTAAAATTACTACAGCGTATTTTCCCCTTGAGAACTTGCAAACAGAAAAAGGTTAAAAAAAAGCAGCGTCCTTGTTTAAACGCTTATTTAGGACGCTGTTTAGCCCCGTGTCAGGGTGAAGTTAATAAAGAAACTTATCAGGAATTAATAAAGGAAGTAATTCATTTTTTAGAAGGGAAAGAAGAAAAAATAGTAGTTAAATTAACAAAAGAAATGCAAGCAGCTGCTGAAAAATTGAATTTTGAAAAGGCGGCTGAATTGCGGGACCAATTAAGGGCAATCGCTGAGGTGCGTGAAAAACAAAAGGTGGTTTCTACTAGTTTTGCCGATTTTGATCTATTGAATTATGTGGGGAAACCTGAACTTGCTTGTGTTCAATTGTTTTTTGTGCGGGGTGGAAAATTAATCGGCAGTGATTATTTTTTATTAGAAGGTGAAGTGGAAAAAGAGGCTGAGGAAGTAATTAGTGCTTTTTTAAAACAATATTATCATCAAGCTAAGGTGATTCCACGGCAAGTTTTTTTACCAGTGGAGGTTGCCGAAAAGTCAGTATTGGAAACATGGTTAGCCGAAAAAAGAGGTGGTCGGGTTGTTTTACAAGTACCACAAAGGGGTTTAAAGAAAAGGCTTTTAATTTTGGCGGCTAAAAATGCTCAGGAAAATTTGGAACGGGAATTACAATTAAGAAAACAGCGGCGGCAAACTCGGCAAAAGGCTTTGGCAGATTTAGCCGAAATTTTAGATTTAGCCGAACCTCCTTGGCGTATCGAAGGATTTGATCTTTCAGGTTTTCAAGGCTCGGCAGTGGTCGCCGGGATGGTTGTTTTTGAAGAAGGGCGGCCATTTCCTGATCAATATCGTCGTTTTAAGGTAAAAACCGTGGAAGGTAGTGATGATTTCGCTGGATTGAGCGAAGTTTTAAAACGCCGCTTAATGAGGGGATTGGCGGGTGAGCAGCGTTTTGCCATTTGGCCGGATTTAATTTTGGTTGATGGTGGTCGAGGGCAGCTTTCTGCGGTAACAAAAGTAAGGGATGAATTAGCTTTAGCTATTCCCATTATTGCTTTGACTGAACAGGGTGAAGTTTTTTTTGAGGGATGTTCAATTGTGCTTACTGATGAGGCCTTTAATTTATTGGCTCAAATCCGGGATGAGGTGCACCGCTTTGCTATTACGTATCATCGTTTGTTAAGGGGAAAACAAAGCTTGTCTTCGGTATTAGATGAGATTCCCGGTTTGGGACCACAAAGAAGGACTGCACTTTTGGAACATTTTCAGTTTTCTTTGGCTAAGATACGACAGGCTTCTCTTGAGGAATTAAAGGCTGTTAAAGGAGTGGGTCCTAAGTTAGCTCAACAAATTTGGAATTTCTTTCAGGTTAGTGAAGAATGAGAAGAGAAAACACACAATAATTTACAAAAAATGTTATTAATTTTAAAAAGCTAGCAGGAAATTATAAGTATAGGTCGAATTTAGAATATAGGGGAACAAATTAGGGGGTAAAGGGGGGCAAAAAAATGGCTGTTGACCAAAAAAAGGATATTTTACAGGAATTGGAAGAATTACGCAGGGAGTTATATCTTTCCGCTGCTCAACATGTGCTTACTTCGCGAGAAATTTATCAAGTAAGTACCAATTTAGATCGGGTTATTGTTAAATATTTAAAAGAGGAGTATTATAAATAATTTAGACAGGGTTTTAGACCCTGTTTTTTTTATCTATAATTTGAGATAATAAGGCTAAAGGAGAAAGAGGTGAAAAAGAGTGACGGAATTAGTGGTTTCCAAAAAGAAAACCCCTTTCTATATTATTACGGGATTATCGGGTGCGGGGAAAACACATGCTTTAAGGGCTTTAGAGGATTTGGGGTTTTTTTGTGTAGATAATTTGCCACCTGTTTTATTGCCAAAATTTGCGGAATTATGTTTACAAAGTGTAGATATTATTCAAAGAGTAGCTTTGGTAATTGATATTCGCGGTGGCCATTTTTTCGCTGACTTATTTCGAGTTTTGGCCGATTTAAAAGAAAAAGGTTATCCTTATGAAATTCTTTTTTTAGAGGCTACCACTGATGTTTTGATTCGACGTTTTAAAGAAACTCGCCGCCGACATCCTTTTTCTAATCGGGGACCTTTATTAGAGGAATTACAGCGAGAAAGAAAACAAATGGAAAGTTTGCGTGAAGTGGCTAATAAAATTATTGATACTTCTGAACTGACTCCACAGGAACTGAAAAAACAAATTGTGGAATTATATGGTGTGGGCAGTGATCAGGTAAAATTACATTTAACCATGATGTCTTTTGGTTACAAATATGGGATTCCTTTGGATGCTGATTTGGTTGTAGATGTGCGTTTTTTGCCTAATCCTTTTTATCTTCCTGAACTGCGGCCTTTGACTGGCTGTGATCGACGGGTAGATGAATATGTACGTAATTTGCCTGCAACAGAAGATTTTTTACAAAAATATCATGCTGTTTTAACATTTTTGCTCCCTAATTATGTACGTGAAGGTAAGACACATTTAGTAATTGCTATTGGCTGTACAGGTGGACAGCATCGTTCGGTGGTTTTAGCCAATTGTTTGGGGGAACGTTTGGCTTCACCGGAATATCAAATTATGATTCGCCATAGAGATATTCTAAAAAGAATGTAAGGTGAAAGATTAAATGAAATGGAAAAGGTTTTTGCAGACAATTAATAATTTGATTTTTTCCGGGTCAATGCGTAAAAATATGAAAAATGTTTATCAAAGACAGCATCTAAAGAGGGGACCTCGCTTAGTTACAGTAGGGGGAGGTACGGGTCTCTCAGTACTTTTGCGCGGTTTAAAAGAATATACTTCCAATATTACCGCGATAGTTTCTGTGGCAGATGATGGTGGAAGTTCGGGTCGTTTACGGGGTCAATTGGGTGTTTTACCCCCTGGTGATTTAAGAGATTGTTTAGTGGCTTTGGCGGATACAGAATCGGCGATGGAGAATTTATTTAATTATCGTTTTACCGAAGGTGGTGAATTGGCGGGCCATAGTTTAGGTAATCTTTTATTGGTTGCTTTGGCAGATTTAACGGGTAGTTTTGAAACTGCTTTACGTGAAGCTGGTAAAGTTTTAGCAATTCGCGGTAAAGTTGTGCCTACTACTTTTGCAGATTTAAAATTAGGTGCGGAATTGGTTGATGGTTCTATTTTAATGGGCCAATCTTTTATTACCAAAACTGAAAAGCACATTAAGCGGGTTTTTCTGAAACCGGCAAATTGTCGGCCAACACCTGAAGCAATCAAGGCTATTCGGGAGGCCGAAATGATTGTTTTGGGTCCAGGCAGTCTTTATACTAGTATTATTCCTAATTTATTAGTTCCCGGTATTACCGAAGAAATTAAGCGGGCTTCTGGTATCAAGGTTTATGTTTGTAATGTGATGACTCAAGTGGGGGAGACGCGGGGTTATACTGCTGCTGAACATTTAGAGGCTCTTTATGAACATACACTGGTGGGCTTAGTTGATTATTTACTGGTAAATAATCAGAGCTTGCCGGCTGTGCTTTTAAATAAATATTGGGCTGAGGGTGTGGAGTTGGTAAATATTGATAAAGAAAGATTAAGCAAAATGTCTATTAGGGTGATTGAGGCCCCTTTATTAAAGAAAAATGATTTTATTCGTCATGATTCGGCGGCCCTGGCGGCGGTTTTGTTTGATTTGTTGGGTGAACAAAAAGCAATAGGATGGTGAAAAGTTTGTCTTTTTCCAGGGAAACAAAACATGAATTGGCACGGATTTTTCCGGAAAAAAAATGCTGTCGTTTAGCGGAATTAGCCGGATTAATACGCTTGAAAGGCACTATGTGTTTTAATGAGCAGCAGACACTTGGTTTGCTTGTAACTACGGAAAGTGCACCTATAGCTCGGAAAATATTTAGCTTATGGAAAGAGTTATATCAAGTGGAACCTAAAATTAGTATGCACCGTCGAAAAAAATTACAAAAAAAAATCGTTTATGGTGTTTATTCATATTCACTTCCTGATAAAATGTTAAAAGAACTAGGGCTTTTAAATCGGGAAGGTAAATTTACGATGGGCATTAGAAAAAAGTTGATTAGTAAAAAATGTTGTCAGCGCAGTTATTTGCGCGGTGTTTTTTTAGCAGCTGGTTCAATTAGTAATCCAGATAATAATTATCATTTGGAGATGATTACTAATTACTATCGTTATGCACAGGCTTTGGTAAAGGTAATAAATCGTTTTCCGGAAATGGCGGCTAGAATTAGTACCCGACAAAAACGTTATTTAATCTATTTTAAAGAAAGTGAACAAATTGCTGGTTTCCTAAATATTATTGGTGCCCATCAGGCATTATTGAAATTTGAAAATATTAGGATTATGAAAGATGTACGTAATCAAGTTAATCGTTTGGTTAATTGTGATACAGCTAATTTGAAAAAGGTGGTTAATGCTGCTTTAAAACAGATTGAACAAATAAAATTTATTGAGCAAACTATTGGGTTGGACAAGTTACCACCGCGCTTACAAGAAGTGGCCTATTTGCGTTTGCATAATCCTGACAGTAGTTTGCGTGAATTGGGTGAATTATTAAATCCCCCTTTGGGTAAATCGGGAATTAATCATCGTTTGCGGAAAATCGAGGAATTAGCTCGAAAAATAAATTTACAAACAGGGGAAAAAAATAAAAAAGATTAAAATTCGCTGGTTTTTTTTATTTTTTTTTATATAATTAGTTGTGTGTAGTTTGGTAAGAGTTGGGGGTGAAAAAATGGCGTATTTAATTAATGATGAGTGTATTGCTTGTGGAAGCTGTGAAATGGAATGTCCTTGTGAGGCCATTAGTGCTGGTGATGTTATTTTTGTCATTGATGCGGAAAAATGTACAGAATGTGGTATTTGTGCCGAAGTTTGTCCTGTGGGGGCACCGGTAGCTGAATAAGCTTAAAAGTAATCTTTGGGAAAAAGATTGCTAGAAGGTTCGATTATTTTAGGGGAGGCTGGTTCCGGGTGTATAAAAAAACTATCCGTGATGTAGAAATCGCGGGGAAAAAAGTTTTGGTACGTGTTGATTTTAATGTGCCTTTACAGGATGGTCAAATAGTTAATGATACACGTATTTTAAAAGCCATGCCCACTATTAAATATTTACAAAGACAAGGGGCAAAAATTATTTTAATGACACATTTAGGTAGACCTAAAGGTAAGGTAGTTCCAAGTTTAAGTGTGAAGCCATTGACCGCTCGTTTAAGTGATTTATTGGAAACAAAGGTATTGTTTGCTGCTGATTGTGGTGGTCAGGAATCACGTCGTGTGGTTAGTCAATTAAAACCTGGACAAGCCGCACTATTAGAAAATTTACGCTTTTATGCTGCCGAAGAGGAAAATGATCCCGCATTTGCTAAGGCTTTAGCCGCTTTAGGTGATTTTTATGTCAATGACGCTTTTAGTGCTTCTCATCGTGATCATGCCTCTACGGTAGGGGTAACCAAATATCTTCCGGCTGTGGCCGGTTTTTTAATGGAAAGGGAAATTTATGTTTTGAGTGAGGTTTTGGAAAGGGCTTGTCGTCCTTTTGTCGTTATTTTGGGAGGGGCCAAAGTATCAGATAAAATTTTTGTGATCGAGAATTTATTGAAAAAAGCGGATTGTCTATTAATTGGTGGGGCCATGGCTAATAATTTTTTACGGGCTGAAGGTCATCAGGTTGGTAAATCTAAATTGGAAACAGGGAAAATAGCTTTGGCTAAAGAATTATTAAAGAAGGCAGAGAAAAAAGGGGTGAAAATTATTTTGCCGCAGGATGTGGTTGTAGCCGAGGAGTTTGAGGCTGAAGCTGTAAGTGAGATCGCGGCTGTAGAGGCTATTCCTACAGATAAAATGATTTTAGATATTGGACCTCAAACTTTAGGGGCTTTTAAAAATGTAATTCAAAAAGCTGGAATGATTGTTTGGAATGGACCACTGGGTGTTTATGAGTTTCCCAAATTTGCCCGAGGTACAAATGAAATTGTGAAAGCTATTGCCGAAGCCCCGGGAAAAGCGGTAATCGGGGGAGGAGATGTGGTGGCTGCTGTAGAAAAAACAGGATTAGCGGCAAAAATTTATCATCTTTCCACTGGGGGAGGGGCTTCTTTAGCATTTTTAGGTGGAAAAGTGCTGCCTGGAGTAGCGGCTTTGCGGGATTGAAAGAAGGGGGTTGCTGAAATTGCGTAAACCGATTATTGCGGCTAATTGGAAAATGAATAAAACGATTGCCGAAGGGTTGAGTTTTGCAGCTAATTTACCCAAGGAGGAATCTCTTTATCAAGCCATAGAAGTAGTGGTTTGTCCACCCTTTACGGCTTTGGGAGCCTTGAGTAAAGGTTTAAAAGAAAAAGGTGTAAAATTAGGAGGACAGAATTTATATCCTGCGGAAAAGGGTGCCTTTACTGGGGAAATTTCACCTTTGATGCTTCGGGAATTAGGTTGTACATATGTTATTTTGGGACATTCGGAAAGAAGGCATCTTTTAGAAGAAAAGGACAGTTTTATTAATGAAAAGGTTAAAATGGCTTTGGAAGTGGGTCTCATACCTATTCTTTGTGTAGGTGAAACGATAAAACAGAAACAAGCGGGGGAAACTATCATTGTTTGTCAAGAACAGTTATGGAGTAGTTTAAAAGATATTCCCGGAGACCAGGTAGCTGAAATGGTAATTGCTTATGAACCAGTTTGGGCTATTGGGACGGGTTTGCATGCTTTACCTGTAGATGCCGAAGCAACAATTGCTAGTTTGCGGGAATTAATTAAGGCTCATTGGGGTGCGGAAGTGGCCGCTGTGGTGCGTATTCAGTATGGTGGTAGTGTTAAACCAGAAAACATAGAGGAGTTTATGGCTTGTCCTAATATTGACGGAGCTTTAGTTGGTGGAGCTAGTTTAGAGGCAGATTCTTTTTATCAAATTATTCAAGGAGCTAGGGAAGGAAGCGAATAAGATGAAATATCGCCCCGTAGTTTTGATTATTCTAGATGGCTGGGGATTGGGAAATGAGAAAATGGGTAATGCCATTTTTTTGGCTCGAAAACCATTTTATAATTCCCTTTTAAAAAAGTATCCTTATAATGTTCTGGTGGCCTCTGGTGAGGCGGTAGGTTTACCAGCCGGACAAATGGGTAATTCTGAGGTGGGGCATTTAAATATTGGGGCAGGACGTATTGTTTATCAAGATTTAACCCGAATCAATCGAGCGATTTGTTCTGGCGAATTACAGCAAAATGATGTTTTGCTGCAGGCTTTGGAAAGGGTAAAAATTAGTGGGAAGGCATTGCATTTTATCGGGCTGCTTTCTGATGGAGGGGTACATAGTCATTTGCTTCATCTTTTTGCTTTTTTGGAATTGGCCAAAGATAAAGGAGTGGAAAGAATTTATTTGCATCCTATTTTGGATGGACGTGATGTACCTCCAGTAAGTGCGGCTAAGTATGTACGGGAATTGGAAAGGAAATTAAGGGAACTAGGCTGTGGAAAAATTGCTACACTTGCTGGACGCTATTATACGATGGACCGCGATCAGCGTTGGGCGAGAACCGAAAAAAGTTACTTAGCTATGGTAGAGGGTCGGGGACCTAAAGCTAGTAGTGCTCTAAAGGCTCTAGAAGAGGCTTACCGCCAGGGTATTACTGATGAATTTATTGAACCAACTGTTTTGGTGGATGCAATTGGTCAGCCGCTGGGCAAAATTAGACCAGGAGACACGGTGTTAATGTATAATTTTCGGGCTGATCGAGCACGTCAAATTAGTTATGCCTTCACTGAAAAAGAGTTTAAAGGTTTTCCGCGGCCAGCTGGTTTTCCACAAGTAAATTATCTGTGTTTAACGATTTATGATTTGAACATTAATTGTCCTGTAATTTTTCCTCCCGTTGATTTAAAAAATACTTTGGGAGAGGTTATTAGTCAGGCAGGTTTAAAGCAGCTGCGTCTTGCGGAAACGGAAAAATATGCTCATGTAACGTTCTTTTTTAATGGGGGTATAGAAAGACCTTTTCCCGGAGAAACACGTATTTTAATTCCTTCACCCCAAGTAGCTACTTATGATTTGCAGCCAGAAATGAGTGCAGAATTAATTACTGAAACTTTACTGGAAAAATTAAGGGAAATGGTTTATGATTTTATAGTTTTGAATTATGCTAATCCAGATATGGTAGGTCATACGGGGAATTTAAAAGCGTGTATTCAGGCCATTGAAAAAATTGATCAGTGTCTACAGCGAGTTGTTAAAGAAATTTTAAGTTTGGGGGGAGTGGCACTAATTACTGCTGATCACGGTAATGCGGAAAAAATGCTTGATCAGTGTACCCAAAAGCCTTTAACCGCCCATACGATCAATCCAGTGCCTTGTCTTTTAATTAGTCCCTATTCCCAAGACTTAAAATTAAGGACTGGTTCTTTGCGGGATTTAGCACCGACAATTTTGGATTTAATGGGCTTAAGTAAACCGCCGGAAATGACCGGTGGAAGTTTAATAAGGAGGGAAGGTAAGTGAGTTTTATCTGTGATGTCAAGGCACGGGAAATTCTTGATTCCCGCGGTAATCCCACTGTGGAAGTGGATGTTTTATTGGCTGATGGTTCTTTTGGACGGGCTGCAGTTCCATCAGGTGCTTCCACGGGTGCTCATGAGGCTGTGGAATTACGTGATGGTAAAGCAGAGCGGTTTTTGGGTAAAGGTGTTTGTCAGGCGGTGAAAAATGTTAATCAGCTTATTGCACCACAGCTTTTTGAAGTTGATTCTTTAAATCAGGCTGGGATAGATCAATTATTGATTGAAATGGATGGTACTCCCAATAAGGGTAAATTGGGGGCTAATGCTTTATTGGGAGTTTCTTTGGCAGTGGCTAAGGCAGCGGCTAATTATTTAGGTTTACCCTTGTACCGTTATTTGGGGGGAGTAAATGCTCGTGAATTACCAGTACCGATGATGAATATTTTAAATGGGGGAGAACATGCGGATAATAATGTTGATATTCAGGAGTTTATGATTTTACCCTTAGGGGCTGATTCTTTTAAAAAGGCTTATCGCTGGGGTACGGAAATTTTCCATCATTTGCGGGCTATTTTACGAGCTAAGGGTTATGGTACTACTGTAGGGGATGAAGGTGGTTTTGCTCCAAATTTGCAGTCTAATGAGGAGGCTTTAAAGATAATTGTTGCTGCTATTGAAAAAGCCGGTTATCGACCTGGGGAAGATGTTTTTTTAGGCTTGGATGTAGCGGCTACGGAATTGTATGAGGCTGGGGTTTATCATTTAAAAGGGGAAGGTATTTCCATGACTGCTGAGGAATTGATAGGCTATTATGAGCAATTATGTGGCAAATATCCCATTATTTCAATTGAGGATGGTTTGGCTGAAGATGATTGGGAAGGCTGGCGAAAAATGACTCAAGTATTGGGTAAAAAAATTCAAATTGTGGGAGATGATCTTTTTGTCACTAATACCAAAAGAGTAAAACAGGGTATCTCGGAGTCGGTGGCTAATAGTGTCCTCATTAAAGTTAATCAAATTGGTACACTAACGGAAACCTTAGAAACCATTGAATTGGCCAAACAGGCGGGTTATACGGCTGTAGTTTCACATCGTTCTGGTGAAACGGAAGATACGACAATTGCCGATTTAGTGGTGGCCGTAAATGCCGGTCAAATTAAAAGTGGTGCTCCTTCACGTACTGATAGAGTAGTTAAATATAATCAATTACTAAGAATCGAAGAAGAGTTGGGAGAAACAGCTTTGTATCGCGGTCGGGATGTTTTTTATAATCTAAGTTAGTTTTGTTGGTGCAATTTAAGAAGTATATGATATAATTTGGATAACTTCAGGTCAAAGGAGGGGGGTAGGAATGCGAACAGTAATTCTTGTTTTTCAAGTTATTGCCGCTATTGGCTTAATTATTACAGTATTATTACAGTCTGGTAAAAGTGCGGGATTATCCGGCTCGATTGCTGGGGGAGCAGAAACAATATTTGGTGGAAAGAAAAAGGGATTAGATGATTTTTTAGCGAAATTATCCACAATTTCGGCAATTTCATTTATGATTTTAACTTTATTATTGTCAATAGTACATTAGGGTAGAGTTATGAGGAGGAAAGAAAATGGGGAATAGTTCGTTTATTTTTTGGGCACCTCTTGCTGGGGTGATTGCCCTTTTGTTTGCTTATTATTTAACTAGGCGTATTTATAAAGTAGAGACTGGAACGGAAAAAATGCAGGAAATAGCAGGAGCTATCGAGGAGGGGGCTATGGCCTTTCTCTTGCGGGAATATAAAGCCTTAACTGTTTTTGTAGTTCTGGTGGCTGCCTTTATTTTTGTGGCCGGAATTTTAACTAAGAATTCGGCAAGTTTACAACCACAAACTGCAGTAGCCTTTATTATTGGGGCTATTTGTTCGGTTTTGGCTGGTTATATTGGGATGCGGGTAGCGACTAAAGCTAATGTGCGTACTGCTAATGCTGCTCGTGAAAGTGCTAATCAGGCCCTTAATGTAGCTTTTTCCGGTGGAGCGGTAATGGGGATGTCTGTTGTAGGTTTGGGTTTAATTGGTTTGGGAATTGTTACTTTTTTATTTGAAAATCCGGATACGATAAATGGATTTGCTTTAGGGGCAAGTTCGATAGCCCTCTTTGGACGTGTTGGCGGCGGTATTTATACTAAAGCAGCTGATGTGGGAGCTGATTTGGTAGGTAAAGTGGAAGCAGGTATTCCAGAGGATGACCCCCGCAACCCGGCAGTTATTGCTGATAATGTGGGAGATAATGTCGGGGATGTTGCCGGTATGGGTGCTGATCTTTTTGAATCTTATGTTGGTTCGATTATTGCCGCTATAGCTTTGGCTGTTGCTTTGGGATATGGTAGAAATGGAATTGTTTTGCCGATGTTGATTGCTGCAGCAGGAATTATTGCTTCCATTATTGGGGCCTTTTTCGTACGTACTGGGGAAACTGGGGATGCTTCTCGTGCCTTAAATATGGGTGAATTAGCGGCGATGCTTTTGGCTTTAATTGCTACCTATTTCTTGTGTATCAAATTATTGCCTGGCTGGGGCAGAGATGTTTTTATTGCTACTGTGGCCGGTTTGTTGGCTGGTTTTGTTATTGGTAAGATTACGGAATATTATACTTCTGATGCTTATGGTCCGGTAAAAAGTATTGCCGCGGCTTCGGAAACAGGTGCAGCTACCAATATTATTTCTGGTTTGGGTGTAGGGATGTTAAGTACAACCTTACCGGTGATCGTAATTGTTTTGGCCATTTTGATTTCCTATAAATTTGCCGGATTATATGGTATAGCTATGGCGGCTGTAGGTATGCTTTCCACTACTGGTATGGTGGTAGCGGTGGATGCTTATGGACCGATTGCCGATAATGCCGGGGGGATAGCGGAAATGGCGGAACTAGAACCGGAAGTTAGGGAGATTACCGATGGCTTGGATTCTGTAGGTAATACCACTGCTGCTATTGGTAAAGGATTTGCTATTGGTTCAGCGGCCTTAACAGCTTTGGCTTTGTTTAGTGCTTACACACAAGCAGCTGGTTTAAGTGAACTCAATATTTTAAATCCTGCTGTTGTCGCCGGACTTTTCTTGGGTGGTGCTTTACCTTTTCTCTTTTCTGCTTTAACCATGGGAGCTGTTGGAAGAGCAGCTAGTAAAATGATTGATGAAGTGAGAAGACAGTTTAGGGAAATAGAAGGGATCATGGAAGGCAGTGCCAGACCTGAATATGCCAAATGTGTTAGTATTAGTACAGATGCCGCTATTAAGGAAATGGTTGTTCCGGGATTAATGGCCATTGTGGTACCTATTGCCGTGGGTTTAATTCCTGGACTGGGTAAAGAGGCTTTAGGTGGTTTATTGGCAGGGGCTTTGGTTACTGGCTTCTTGTTAGCAATTATGATGGCTAATGCTGGTGGTGCTTGGGATAATGCCAAAAAATATATTGAAGGTGGTCAATTAGGTGGTAAAGGTTCAGAAGCCCATGCGGCCGCGGTTACTGGGGATACAGTCGGGGATCCTTTTAAAGATACCTCTGGACCTTCAATTAATATTTTGATTAAATTAATGACGATTGTTTCATTAGTATTTGTGCCTCTTTTTTTGTAATGAAGTAAGGAATAATTGTGCTACCGTTGGCGGAAACTGACGGTAGCATTTTTTTACAGGTAATTGAAATTAGTTTTTAGAAGGGAATGATCTTGAAATGATGTCGCACGAAGAGGCTTTACAATTATTAAAGGAAAAAGTGAAAAACAAGAATTTAATTAAACATATGTATGCGGTGGAAGCTGTCATGGGTAGTTTAGCCCGTCATTTTGGTGAAGATGAAACTAGTTGGCGTTTAGCTGGTCTTTTACATGATCTTGATTATGATTTAACCGTAAATGAACCGGAAAAACATAGTTTATTAGGGGCGGAAATGTTAAAGAAGGCAGGTTTACCTCAGGAAATTATTGCGGCGGTAAAATGTCATAATGATTTACATGGCTTGGCTAGAAAAAGTTTAATGGATAAGGCTCTATATGCTGTTGATCCTTTAACTGGTTTAATTGTAGCTGCGGCTTTAATTAAACCAGAAAAAAAATTGGCTGCTGTGGATGTGCCTTTTTTGCTGAATCGTTTTCGGGAAAAATCATTTGCCCGGGGAGCCCGTAGGGAGGTAATTTCCTCTTGTACGGAAATGGGTTTAACCTTGGAGGAATTTATGGAAATTGCTTTAAAGGCCATGCAGGAAATTGCCGTAGAATTGGGATTATAATGGGGTAATCTGATTTAGGTATATTCCAATTTAAAAATATTAAAACTTGGTATTGAAAGAATTTAAAAGATATCGGTATGGTGATGTCTTCATTTTGCGATTCGCTAGGGGGATGTTAATGATTGGTAAAGAAGAATTATTAGATTATATGCGGCGGCATTCTTACCGTCCACTTACTGCTGATGAGTTAGCAGATGTCTTTAAAATTGAAAAAGGGGCTGTTTTTTTAGATTTACTTCAGGAATTGGAAAATGAGGGCAAGATAGTCCTTAGTCGAAAAAAACGTTATGGTTTACCGGAGAAAATGAACTTGGTTGTAGGCAGATTGCAAGGTAATTCCAAAGGATTTGCCTTTTTAATTCCAGATGAACCTGATGAGGAAGATGTTTTTATTAGTGAGGAGGATTTACAAGGTGCTCTGCATAATGATCGGGTAATTGTGCGTTTACACCCATATTCGCGAGATAGCCGCAGGCGTGAAGGTGTAGTGATCCGGATTTTAAAGCGAGCCAATAAACATATTGTGGGTATGTTTAATGAACTTGAACATTATAGTTTTGTTTTACCTGATGAACGCCGCTTGGGCTGTATAATCTTAATTCCTCCTGCTGAACGAGGTAAAGCTAAGGTCGGGGATAAAGTAGTTGTGGAAATGCTTAGTTGGCAGGAGGCAGATTGTGCCCCCTTAGGTAAAGTTATCGAAGTTTTGGGTTTTAAGGATGATCCTGGTGTTGATATTTTATCTATTGTTCGCAAACATCAACTACCAGAGTTTTTTCCAGAAAAGGTTTTAAAAGCTGCAGCTCAATTACCGTCTCTAGTTAGTGAAGAGGATTTAAAAGGAAGGCGTGATTTTAGAAAGCACTTTATAGTGACCATTGATGGTGAGGATGCAAAGGATTTGGATGATGCGGTTAATTTGGAGCTCCTTCCCAATGGTAATTATTTTTTAGGTGTGCATATTGCCGATGTTGGTTATTATGTGCCTTCGGGCAGTGTCTTGGATGAGGAAGCTTTTAAAAGGGGTACTAGTGTCTATTTAGTAGATCGGGTTATTCCCATGCTGCCCCCAGCTTTATCTAATGGAATTTGTAGTTTAAATGAGGGTGTGGATCGGCTTACTTTATCTTGTTTAATGGAAATTGATAAACAAGGGCAAGTGATTAAACATGATATTGTACCTGGTGTCATTCATGTAAAAAAAAGATTAAGCTATACTTTGGTACGTAAAATTTTGGAGAAAAAAGAGCAGATTAAAAAGGAACATCAAGTTTTGGTGCCCATGTTAGAATTAATGCGGGAACTTTGTTTAATTTTGCGAAAAAAACGTTTGCAAAGGGGAGCTATTGATTTTGCTTTTCCGGAAAGTCAGGTTATTTTGGATGACCAAGGTAAGCCTGTGGAAATAGTTTTGCGTCAACGTTCAATTGCTGAAATGATTATTGAGGAATTCATGATTGTTACTAATGAAACAGTTGCCGAGGAGTTTTTTTGGCGGGAGATGCCTTTTCTTTATCGGGTACATGAAAAACCGGCTAAAGACGAAATAAAAGAACTAAATGAATTTTTGGGTGTTTTTGGTTATCGGCTCCCTTTTAATCCTCAGGGTGATGTACAGCCTCGTGATTTACAAGCTATAGTGGAAAAAACAAAGGGACGTTCTGTGGGAAAGGCTCTTAGTTATGTAATTTTACGTTCTTTAAAACATGCACGTTATGCTGTAGAAGCATTAGGTCATTTTGGTTTGGCTTCACAATATTATTCACATTTTACGGCCCCTATCAGGAGGTATCCTGATTTAGTGATTCACCGTTTGATCCGTCAGGTGCAAAAAAATGGTGTTGTAAAACAAAGTAAAAAATTAATCTCCCGTTTGGAAAAAGATGCTGAGCAAGCTTCCCAGCGGGAAAGGGTAGCTGAGGAAGCGGAAAGGGAATCCGTGGAATTAAAAAAAGTGGAATATATGCAGAACTTTATTGGGCAGGATTTTATGGCCATTATCAGTAGTGTGACTTCCTTTGGCTTTTTTGTGGAATTGCCTAATACTGTGGAAGGTCTCGTGCATATTTCTACATTAACTGATGATTATTATCATTATGTGGAAAAAAGATTAATGTTGATTGGTGATTATACAGGGCAGACTTATCGTATTGGCGATTCGGTCAAGGTAACCTTAATGGCCGTAAACGTTGCCGAGCGTTTGCTTGATTTTGAATTAAGCTCATGATATAATTTAATTTCCCGACAGCGTATATTCGAGGGGGAAAAAAATGAAGCAGGTCAGAGTTGTTACCGAAAATCGTAAAGCCCATCACGATTATTTTATAGAAGAAACACATGAAGCTGGTATTGTTTTAGTAGGGACAGAAGTTAAATCCTTGCGTGCCGGGAAAGTAAACTTAAAAGATAGTTTTGCTCAAATTGAAAAAGGAGAAATGTTTCTTTATAATGTTCACATTAGTCCTTATGATCCAGGTAATCGTTTTAATGTAGATCCTCTACGGCCGCGTAAACTTTTACTTCACAAAAGGGAAATAAATCGCCTTTTGGGAAAGGTAAAACAGCAAGGAATGACTTTAATTCCCCTCAAAATTTACTTTAAAAAAGGTCGGGCAAAAGTTGAGCTCGCTTTAGCCAAAGGAAAAAAGGTTTATGATAAAAGGAGAGTCATGGCAGAAAGGGATGCTCAGCGTGAAATGGCACGGGCTTTGCGGGAAAAAGAACGTAATTAGGGGGTGTACTGGTTTCGACGGGGGAAATAGTGGCAGAAGAAGCGAGTCGGGATTGCACTAGCCCGTAAAACGGTGCACAGTTATTTAAACGCAGAAGAAAATTACGCTTTAGCTGCTTAATTGCAGTCTAACCTTTTACCTTCTACGCCCGGTGTGAAGGATAAAAGGTCATTTTACCGGGCTACTCTTGGACTATCGTTTCCTAAGCTAAGAGGAATTTAAGGAAACTTGCCAGTCAGTATCCTGCCTACGGGAGATTGATAGGTGAAAACTAAAACATAGGCTGCACTCGGAGAAGCTTCTGTGGCTGTTCTTTCGGACAGGGGTTCGATTCCCCTCACCTCCACCAAGAATTAAAATTACCCTATGGGTAATTTTTTAAATAAAAGGAATCGAACGGGTGAAGGGAAATGCTGGAAAGCATTTCCCCACCCCGGCGTGATAGAGAGCGGAGCTCTCGGAGCGATTCCCCTCACCTCCACCATCTGTATCCACAATGCTAGTTATTTTAATAGTTTTTTCGTGTACATATATTTTTTTAATATATGCCTGTATGATATTTTTTTGCTCATACAGGTTTTTGTTTTTTATATCCATATTCTGTTTTAAATAGCAGCGGATTTTATGCTTATCTGGCATATACGCATGGGATTGCATTTCTGCTTCGTGCATTTTGTTTATATTAAACTAAAAGTACCCCAAATAATAATTGAAAAGTACCCCACATTAAAATATACTTCCACATGTTATTAATAAATTTTTAACATGTGGAGGGTGAGGGGAGATTGATAAAGCTAATGGAAAAACAGGACATTTTACTTATGTTTTTACGGGATGATAATCCCAACGAGCCATTGAGCGTGAAACGGGTATTTCAAGAAAAACAATCAGCAAATACATTAAGCAATATGAAAAACAAAGGGCCCAATTACAAGAAGGAAATTCGAAAACCTTTGGTGATATTAAGGAGCTCACGGATAACATCGTTACACCGCCTAAATATGATTCTAGCGGTAGAAAAAAGCGTAAAGTAACTAAGGAATTAGTAGACGCTATTAAAGCCCATTTGGAAGAAAATGAATTAAAAAGACATAATGGACAATCCAAAATACAGAAAAAGAAAATTGATATTCATGAAGCACTTGTAGATGCAGGATTTGATATTAGCTATTCCACCGTCTGTAATACGGTTAGGGAGTTGACTAATCAAGCCCAAAAGGTCTATATTAACCCTTGTTTTTAATTGAAAAACACGGGAGCATGCCAGCTCCAAAAGCTAAAAAACAGAAAGAGAAAAATATAGATACTCAAACAGAAGGAATGATTAAGGACATGGGTTAACCATCCCAGTCCCTATGTTATCTGGTCTTAATCCAAATTTTATAGGCTGGTATTTTCTTGATATTATATCGGAACACCGATATAATATTTACGAGGTGACCAGTATGAGATTTGAAGAACTTTTACGGGAAAGAGATATTTCCCGATACCATTTATCTAAAATAAGCGGTGTTCCTTGGGCAACTCTTGCTGATATATATTCTGGTAAAACTCGTCTGGAAAGGTGCAATGCGTCTACACTTCTTAAACTTTCAAAGGCACTTGATATGTCTTTAGAAGAACTTTTAGAAGTAGATAACAGCCCAAGTCCAAAAGCTGTTGATGGAAAACCGGCTCGTAAAAATTATTTGGAGAGCGGTCTTCCTGCAAGCATCCAAAAAGCAATTGATGATTATTTACAAGGAGAAAAAGACCGGGTGCTGCATCTTGACTGTCTAAGTGATGAACTGTATGGGGCAATCAATTCCAACCTTTGGGGAGGCGAGGGGCTGTTGACATGAAACTATAAAATATTATAGAACCAGCTTGCTAAACTATAACTTTTGTGTTATATTATTAGCAGGAGGTGACAAACAATGAAGC
>DUTS01000010.1 GCA_012841935.1 Clostridia bacterium | reverse complement strand
GGAAGTTCTTCTCTTAAATACAAATTGTTTGACATGGACAACGAACAGGTTATGACCAAAGGTATAGTTGAAAGAATTGGTATTACTGGTTCGGCACTGATTCATTATGTTGGCACACGAAAAAAAGTAATTGAAAACAAAATAGTAAATCACGAAAAGGCAATGTCCCTTGTTCTCCAAACTATTACTGATCCAGAAGATGGTGTTTTAACTTCTATAAATGAGATTAAAGCTGTGGGGCATCGTGTTTTACATGCGGGTGAAGATTATTTTGATTCAGTTCTTAAATCTGAAAATGTAATGAAATCAATACGTAAAAATATTACTTTGGGTCCTTTACACAATCCTCCAAATATTATGGGAATTGAAGCTTGTGAACATCTTTTACCAGGGGTACCGCAGGTATGTGTTTTTGATACGGCTTTTCATCAAACTATTCCTCCATATGCTTATTTATACGGAATACCTTATGAATTTTATCGAAAATACGGAATACGCAGATATGGTTTTCACGGTACTTCACACCGCTATGTTTCCGCACGTGCGGCACAATTTTTAAAGCGGACACCTCAGGGTTTTAAAGTAATTGTTTGTCATCTGGGTAATGGTTCTAGTATTTCTGCGGTTCAAGATGGAAAATGTGTAGATACTACAATGGGTTTAACTCCTTTGGAGGGTTTGATGATGGGTACACGTTCTGGAGATTTGGATCCTACTGTGGTAACTTTTTTAATGAAAAAAGAAGGTTGGACTTGTGATGAAGTAAATGATTTTTTAAATAAAAATTGTGGTGTACTTGGGCTTTCGGGAATCAGTAGTGATTTTCGGGATGTAAAAAGGGCTGCTCAAAAAGGTAATAAAAGGGCTCAATTGGCTTTAGACAGGTTTGCCTATATGGTAAAAAAATATATAGCTGCTTTTATCGGTATTTTAAATGGAACAGATGCTGTAGTATTTACAGCTGGTTTAGGTGAAAATTTTATAGATATGCGCACTAAAATTTGCGAAGATCTTGATTATTTGGGTATTGAAATTGATTCCCAAAAAAATCAGGTACAGGGTAAAGAGGCCATTATTTCCAAGAGTTCTTCACGTGTAAAGGTTTTAGTGATTCCTACTAATGAGGAATTAATGATTGCTCGTGATACTTATCAAATTGTTCAAAATAGTATGTGAGTATTTTTTAAGGTTGAATTTTAAGGATTAAAGAGGTTATAATAAATTTGGGTGTTGAAAGGGAAAAGTAAGCAAGAATATCTTGGCAGAGAGCTGGTGGCCGGTGCAAACCAGTAAGATAATTGCTGAATTCCGCCCTAGAGCCCATAAGTGATGAACTTATCGGCTGCTGTCCGTTATCACAGCAAATAAGTGGGTTGTTAAAACCAAGTAGGGTGGCAACACGGGAAATTAATCTCGTCCCTAACCAAAATAGGTTAGGGACGAGTTTTTTATTATTATAAAAGGGGGAAGTGGTCATGCAATTATTAATGATTCCAGGTCCTACAAATATGCCGAGGGAAGTACTACAAGCATTAAGTCTACCGGCTGTGGGACATCGCACACCAGAATTTTACGAAGTTATTAAAGAAGTAACGGTTGGTTTAAAGAAAATTTATCGCACTAAAAATGATTTATTTATGCTTACTTCTTCCAGCACTGGGGCCATGGAGGCCGCGGTAGCTAATTTTGTTAATCAAGGTGATAAAGTTATCGTTATGGAAAACGGTAATTTTGGTGAACGTTGGGTAAAGTTGAATAATAGTTATGGGGCTGATGTTGAGGTAATTTCGGGGGTTTGGGGGGAACAGGCTGATCCAGAAATATTGAAAAAAAGGATTAGTGCAGATCATGGACAAGAAATAAAGGCAGTGTTTGTTACCCATAATGAAACTTCCACAGGGGTTACTAATGATTTAAAAGCATTAAGGGAGGCCCTTGGTGAACATCCAGCATTATTTATAGTAGATGCTATCAGTGGTATGGCTGTTTCACCACTTAAGGTTGATGAATGGAATTTAGACGTTGTGGTTAGTGGTTCCCAAAAAGCTTTTATGATTCCTCCTGGTCTCAGTTTTATAAGTGTTAGTCCCCGTGCCTGGGCCAAAAGTGAGCAAGTAACTAATCCGCGTTTCTATTTTGATTTAAGGGCAGCAGCTAAGTCTTTTGAAAAAAGTACTACTCCTTATACTCCGGCAACGTGTTTAATTTTGGCTTTAAGGGAAAGTTTAAAATTAATTGAAAAAGAGGGTTTGCAAAATGTTTATAAACGCCATCAATTTTATAAACAAGTTATTAGAACTGCGGCTAAAGCCCTAGGATTAAATTTATTAACAAATGAAAAGTCAGCTTCATGTGGTGTTACGGCAATTAAAAAACCAACTGCAATTGATCCGCAAACTATAGTAAAAATTATGCGCGAAAAGCACGGCATAATTATTGCTGGTGGACAAAACAGACTTAAGGGTGAAATCTTTCGTATAGGTCATTTGGGATATGTAAGTGATAATGATTTAGTAGTTACTATTGCTGCTTTAGAAAGAACTTTATTGGAATTGGGTTGGTCATTTCAATTGGGACAAGGTATTCAAGTCGTTCAAGAATTATTGCAGGAAAGGATGAAGTAAAAATGAGAATTTTAGTTTGTGATCCTATTTCGGAAAAAGGAATAGAAGTATTTAAACAAGATCCGGAGATCGAAGTAGATGTAAAATTGAATTTAAGTGAAGCAGAAATTTGTGAAATTATTTTTGATTATCATGCAGTTGTGGTACGCAGTCAAACTAAAATTACTAAAAAAATCTTGGAAGCTGGCAGACAATTAAAAGTAGTGGGCAGAGCGGGAGTAGGAATTGATAATATTGATGTGGAGGCAGCTACTTTAAGAGGAATAGTTGTAGTTAATACTCCAGATGGTAATACCATTTCGGCCGCAGAACATACCTTGGCGATGATGCTTGCTTTGGCCCGTCATATTCCCCAGGCTGATCAATCTTTACGTCGGGGAGAATGGCAAAGATCAAAATTTATTGGGGTTGAACTACGTAATAAAACATTGGGAATTATCGGTTATGGTAAAATAGGTTCTGAGGTAGGTAAAAGAAGTAAGGTTTTTGGTATGGAAATTTTAGTTTATGATCCATATATTAATCATGAGGTAGCCGAAAGAGCAGGAGTAAAACCAGTCTCTTTGGATGTTTTACTTAGTGAAAGTGATTTTATAACTGTGCATATGCCCTTGACTTCGGAAACGAAACATTTAATTTGTGCACAGCAATTTAAAAAAATGAAAGACGGTGTGCGAATTCTAAATGTGGCCCGTGGGGGTATTATTGATGAAACTGCACTTTATCAAGCAATAGTTGCTCAAAAGGTAGCTGGAGCGGCACTTGATGTATATGAAAAAGAACCTCAAACAAAGAGCCCATTATTTGATTTGCCGGAGGTAATTGTTACTCCCCATTTAGGTGCTTCTACAGAAGAAGCACAGGTTAATGTGGCGATTGATGTGGCACGGGAAATTTTACGTGTTTTACGCGGTGAACCGGTACAAAATGCGGTTAATATACCTTTTATTAAGCCTGAACATTTAAAAACGGCCAAACCCTATATGTTGCTCATGGAAAAACTGGGTAAATTGGCCAGTGTGCTTGCCGAGGGGGCAACCAATGCTATCGAGATTAAATATTTGGGTGAAATTGCCGAATTGGAATTCGGTTCTTTAACTAATACTTTTATTAAGGGTCTATTAAGACCTTATCTACATGATGCCATTAATTATGTAAATGCACCTTTAATCGCCAAAAACAGGGGGATTAAGGTAAAGGAAATCAAGAGTACCCAGGTTGATGATTATGCCAATAAAGTTTGTATTTCCATTAAAGGGGAAGGTTGGAGTCATACCGTGTCCGGGGCGGTATTTAAGAAAAATGAGCCGCGTATTTTAAGTGTCAATGAATATTCCTTGGATATTCAGCCGACCGGTCATATTCTTTTAATTACTCATATCGACCGTCCTAAACTTGTAGGTGAAGTAGGCATGATTTTAGGTGAACGGGGTGTGAATATTGCCGGAATGCAATTAGATAGGGAAAGAGCTGGTGGTAAGGCGATGATGATTTTAACCATTGATCATGAAGTTACCACTGATGTTTTGGCTAAAATTAAAACAATAAAAGATATTAAAACGGCTAATTATGTAGCCTTTTAAAAAGGGGAAGAGTGAAATGTTAGCGATGAAATTTGTTCGGGAAAATCCAACATTAGTGAAAGAGTGTCTAGAAAAACGCCAATTATCTCCTCAAATAGTAGACCAATTTTTACAGCTTGATGAACAACGCAGAAAAAAAATAGCTTTTAGTGAAAAAATGAAAAAAGAACGTAATCAAGTTTCAGAGGAAATTGGTCTACTAAAAAAACAGGGAGAAGATGCCCAAAATTTAATTTTACAAATGCGTACAACGTCCCAAAAGATTAAAGAAGTAGATGAACATGTACGCCGCTTAGAGGAGGAACTAAAAAAATTGCTTTTAACAATACCCAATTTACCTCACGCCTCTGTCCCTATTGGGGCTGGGGAAAGTGATAATCGGGTAGAACGCCACTGGGGTTCTTTACCACAATTTGATTTTGAACCTCAGCCTCATTGGGATTTGGGGGAAAAATTGGGCATTTTAGATTTTTCGCGTGCAGCCAAGGTAACTGGAGCTAGATTCGTATTTTATAAAGGTTTAGGTGCACTTTTAGAAAGGGCTTTAATTAATTTCATGCTGGATACTCATGTTACTCAACATAAGTATAAGGAGCTCTTGCCACCATTTATAGCTAATGAGGTTAGTATGACCGGGACAGGACAATTACCTAAATTTATTGAGGATATGTTTAGTTTGGCAAATACCACCTATTTTTTAATTCCCACAGCTGAGGTTCCTGTTACTAATTATCATCGTGAAGAAATTTTACAGGAAAAGGATTTACCACTTTGCTATGTGGCATATTCGCCCTGTTTTAGGGCTGAAGCAGGTGCACATGGGCGTGATACACGTGGTCTAGTGCGTCAACACCAATTTAATAAAGTAGAATTGGTGAAATTTTGTCATCCTGCTACTTCAGATGAAGAACTAGAAAAGCTTACCACTAATGCTGAAAAAATATTGCAACTTTTGGAGCTCCCTTATCGTGTTGTAACTTTATGTACTGGTGATTTAGGATTTTCCGCTACAAAAACATATGATTTGGAAGTATGGCTGCCTAGTAGTGGTACATATCGTGAAATTTCCTCCTGCAGTAATTTTACAGATTTTCAAGCCCGCAGAGCACAAATTAGATTCAGACCGCAAAATGGAGGCAAATTAGAATTTGTTCATACTTTAAATGGTTCCGGTTTAGCCATAGGTAGAACAGTAGCTGCAATTATGGAAAATTATCAAGAGGCTGATGGTACGATCCGTATCCCCCAAGTTCTACAACCATATTTTAGCGGTCGGGAAAAAATAGATAAAGAGATTATTCAGAGGTGATATTGTAAAAAAATTATTAAGTGACACTGGAAGGGATTTTTACGAAAGAGATCTAGTGATTAAATTTACTTTAACTCTAAATTATGTTATATTTGTTAAGGGAGGGGTGTCCGAGTGGTTGAAGGAGGCGGTCTTGAAAACCGTTGAGCCTTTGCGGGTTCCGTGGGTTCGAATCCCACCCCCTCCGCCATAATTAAAGGATTCGAACAGGCGTAAAAAAATGCGTATGAGCATTTTTTAGCCTTGGCGTGATAGGGGTCGGAGACCCCGGTAGCTGATTATTTTGGGCAACATTTTAGGAGTAGAAAAAAAGCCTTCACAGTTTTCACCTGTGAGGGCTTTTTTTCTTTGCTCCCTCGGGGGAATGGGTGTCTGAAACCGGGGAGACTCTCTTCGTACAATTTTCTAAAACAAAAGGAGGAACATGCCTTTTTAAGAAATCAGGTTTGACTAATCCCCCTTTTATTGTGTATAATAATAAAGCAGTTTGTTACGGAGAGGTGGCCGAGTTGGTCGAAGGCGGTCGCCTGCTAAGCGATTATACGGCTTAAAACCGTATCGAGGGTTCGAATCCCTCCCTCTCCGCCATAAAATAAAGGATTCGAACGGGCGTAAAAAAATGCGTATGAGCATTTTTTAGCCCTGGTATAATGG
>DUTS01000009.1 GCA_012841935.1 Clostridia bacterium | reverse complement strand
CATTATATTATGATTTTATGAAAAAGGAAAAGTTTGTAACCGGGGATGCCCGTAGAAAGGATAAGGACGCTCGGGAAAAAACATCTGGATTAGTAGAGATTGGTCTAATTAATGATAACAGGACAATAACGGAAGTGGGCCAACTGTTGTTGCAGATTATGGAAAAGGGTGATTTTCAAACAGACAATTATCTGAATACTTCCAAGGATAGTTATATTTATTTAAAACAATTATTAAAAACTTCTATCAAAGTGGGCGAGAATATTGTAAGGCCTTATCTTGTTTTAGCGAAATTGTTGACAGAATTGGATTATTTGACTTTTGAGGAATTTACTTATCTCCTGCCATTAGCTACTGATAGTAAAAGTGTTAATGAAATTATTGGTTGTATAAGAGCCTATAGAAATGCCGAGCTATCCATAGAGGATATTATTTATGAAAAGTTAATAGGTATGGAAAATTATAAAATTGCTTTTGAAATGTTCAATAACAATGTACTTACGGAAGAGCTTATCTGTCTAGTCGGTATGAATAGAAAAAGTAGAAATTATGATAAGCCATACTATGATTTGCTTAAAAATTTAATTGGAGTTTTTTGTTATAAGGAAAATGAAAAAGTATATAATTTGTTTTTAGCTACCAAAAGAATAAATCAAAAGCTAGGAGTATTATGGAGGGATTTAATATTTTCGAGAACGACGTCTGGTTTTATCAGAAAAAATGGCATTAAATCTATAAAATCTGATTGTGTTTTCAGGGGCATGAAATCCGAAAAGGAAATTAAAAATGTTTTCTTTAAATATATGCATGTATATAAAGCAATGGCTACTTTACAGGATTATTTTGATCTTAATAGAAGATATTTCAATCTTACGGAAACATTTATTTTTGAAGATAACATCGTAAAATTTGATATTATGCCTAAATATTTTTTTCAAGATTCTATTTCTAGTTTATATCCAGAAGCCTTTCAAGAGAATAAATATTTAAAAAAGGCGGTTTCTTTGAAGCAGATCTTTCCAAGACTAATTTTCGATAAAGAACGTATCTATTCTATAATTAGTGACGATTTGGGAATTAAAATTGAATCGGTGGAACAAGCCGAAATGTTTATTAAAGAAGAAAGGTATAGAAGATTTAATAAGCTGATTGATCGGAAATTTACTGATAATGTGCTATTAAAGTTATTAGGTTATTTTGAAGTGCGTAATGATAAAAAAATTGAGGCAATTGTTACTGATGAGGCTGATATACCAACAATATTTGAATATATTTTGGGAATTATATGGTATAAAATTAGCGAAAGGCAAGGAGAGGTTTTAGACTATCTACAATTGTCGCTTGACGCAAATTTATTACCTAAAACTCATGCAGCCGGTGGTTGTGCAGACATTATTTATGAATATGAAGCCTGCTCGGAATACCCGGGGCATTCGTTGTTGATAGAAGCAACTTTATCAGAGGGGGTTAACCAAAGGAGAATGGAAATGGAGCCTGTATCACGGCATCTGGCCGAATTTCTTTTAAAATCGAAAAACCCTTTTAACTATACGGTGTTTATAAGTACCTTTTTACATAAAAATGTGATTGCGGATTTTAGAAGTAGGAAACATGTGCAATATTTTGGCAAGGATGATGAAGTATTGGATGGTATGAAAATTATATCTTTAGATACAAGGGCAATAAAAAAAATAATTTCTAAGGGGATAAAGTATGGTTATTTATATAAAATATTTGATAAATATTACAAGTCTGAAGTAAGTTTACCAGAATGGCAAAGGCTTTTGATTGAGGAAGCAACAAAATTATATGGGAAAACAGTTGCTGATTAGTAGTCTGTCCGGGAATAGGAAAAGCCCCTAGACAAACGT
>DUTS01000008.1 GCA_012841935.1 Clostridia bacterium | reverse complement strand
TATCAAACAGCGGTAGGTTTTATCCGAAACTGGACAGGAAGAACAGGGAAACAAACAGAACTTATAGAGTTTTATAAGGTTTTGGCAACGGAGAAATTAATGCAGGTAAAAATAAAGATTAATGATCGGGAAATTAGTGTTCCAGAAGGTACCACTATTTTAGAGGCAGCTCGACAAGCTGGGATTAAAATACCCACACTGTGTCATCATCCTGCTTTACAGCCAGAGGCTACTTGTCGAGTTTGTTTAGTGGAAATTAAAGGTCATTCTAGATTTGCTACGGCTTGTAATACTTTGGTACGGGCTGGTGATGAGATTTTTACTAATACACCGGCCGTACGGGAAGCTAGGAAAACTGTTTTGGAGTTGATTCTAGCCGCACATCCGCAGGAATGTTTAATTTGTGTACGCAATCAAAATTGTGAATTACAACGTTTAGCTGATGAATATCATCTTCGGGAAATTCCTTTTGAGTTAACTGCTGGTAATTTACCCCTGTGTGATGATAATCCCGCTATTGTCTGGGATCCCAACAAGTGTATAAAATGCGGCCGCTGTGTACAAGTGTGTCAGGAAATACAGCAAGTGGGTGCTTTAAATATGCGGGGACGTTCAGGTGATTATGGAATGGCCACAGCTTATGAACTTGATTTAGGAGCTACAGAATGTGTTTATTGTGGACAATGTGTGAATGTTTGTCCAGTAGGTGCATTAACCGAAAAAGATGATACTTCTAAAGTATGGGCAGCTTTAAGAGATGAAACTAAGCAGGTAGTGGTACAAACTGCTCCGGCGGTACGGGTAGCTTTAGGAGAAGAATTTGGTCTAGAGCCTGGGGAAATTACTACTGGTCAAATGATTGCTAGTTTAAAACGCTTGGGCTTTGAGCGGGTTTTCGATACTAATTTTACGGCTGATTTAACCATTGTAGAAGAAAGTCGGGAGTTTCTGCAGCGTTTAAAGGATGGCGGGCCTTTGCCTTTAATTACTTCCTGTAGTCCTGGTTGGATAAATTATTTGGAACATTTTTATCCGGAATTAATGAGCTATGTTTCTACCTGTAAGTCCCCACAGCAAATGTTTGGGGCATTAGCTAAAACCTATTATGCTCAAAAGGCTAATTTGGATCCGGAAAATATTTTTGTGGTTTCCATCATGCCTTGTTTAGCTAAAAAATATGAATGTCAGCGTCCTGAAATGCAAAGTAGTGGTTTTCAAGATGTCGATGTTGTTTTAAGTACCCGTGAATTAGCCAAGATGATTAAAGAGGTTGGTCTTGATTTCACCTCTTTACCTGCCGAAGAATATGATGAACCCTTGGGAGATTCAAGTGGAGCCGCTATTATTTTTGGTGCATCTGGTGGTGTCATGGAGGCAGCTCTGCGTACAGTATATGAAATGGTTACAGCACGAGAATTAAAGGAATTGGATTTTAAAGAAGTAAGGGGTTTGGAGGGCATTAAGGAGGCTGCTTTGGTTTTGGCAGGTCAAAAGGTAAGGGTAGCGGTAGCCAATAGTTTGGGGAAAGCTAAAATATTGCTGGAGGAGATTAAGGCTGGCAAGAGTCCTTATGCTTTTATCGAAATTATGGCTTGTCCTGGCGGTTGTTTAGGTGGGGGCGGTCAGCCCTTGGGTGCTACTGATGAAATTAAAGAAAAGCGTCTACAGGCTATTTATCAATTGGATAAAGAAGCTAAAATACGTAAATCTCATGAAAATCCAGCAATAATTAAATTATATGAAGAGTATTTGGATCATTTATTGGAACATGAAGTACACGAATTGCTGCACACTTATTATTCTAGGCGGAAAGTTTATGAATAAAGGGGAATTTAGAAAGTGAAATTGTGGGAAGGTTTAAATGCCGTTTTAAAAACGGCTTATACGGTGCTGCCAATTACTTTGCTTTTAGTTTTTTTTCAAGTGGTTGTTTTTAAAAAAACCTTGGGAGAAATGAGAAGTTTTGTTTTGGGGGTAGTTTTAACTGTTTTGGGTTTACATTTTTTCTTAAAGGGAGTTTCTTTAAGTTTACTCCCTTTGGGGGAAAATGTAGGGCGGAATTTGGTAATTATGGAGCATAAATGGTTAATTGTTGGTTTTGCTTTTTTGATTGGTTATTGTGGTACCTTAGTCGAACCTGCTTTACGGGTACTGGCTTTGGAAGCAGAAGAAATTTCGATAGGGGCTTTACCAGCTAATGTATTATTACATGCTGTAGCCATCGGTTTTGGTTTAGGGATGGCTTTGGGTGTCTTTAAAATATTACAGGGTATACCCATTAGTAAAATAATCTTGCCTTTTTTAGTCCTCTTTATTATTTTGGCTTTTGTTGTGCCTGAACAATATATTGCCTTGGGGATGGATTCGGCAAGTGCCACTACTGGTCCGGTTAATATACCTTTAAATTTAGCAATTGCCCTGGGATTAGCTAAAGTTATCGAACACGCTGATCCACTTTTAAGTGGATTTGGTCTCATCGGTTTAACTTCTTTTGGGGCCATGTTTTCGGTGTTTATTTTAGGTTTGTTAACTAAAATATAGGGAGGTATTTAAAAATGGAGGAAGTACTATGTATTGTGGCTATTGTAGAAAGAGGGCAAGCTGATAAAGTAGTAGCAGCCGTTAAAAATGCCGGGGCAAGTGGAGCCACCATTCTTCATGGACGCGGTACGGGTGAACATGAAGCTAAAAGTTTTTTTAATATCCATATTGAATCTTCCAAGGAAATAATTTTAATGGTTGTTTCGCGTAAGGAATATGCTTTGATCAGGGATGAAATTATTGAGGTTGGTAAACTAAAAGAGCCGGGAAAGGGAATTATGTTTACACTGCCTATTGATAATTTAGTTGGTTTGCGGCATCGTTTAATAAAGGAGTGATAGAGTAATGAGAAAAAAACTGACCTTATTTTTTGGGGTAGTTTTTTTAATTTGTTTGGCTAGTGGCTTGATGGCCTTGCCGAAATTAGAATTGGTGTTGAATGGTGAAAAAAGTGAAATTCCATTACAGCTTGCGGAGAATCGTACTTTAGTTCCACTGCGTGATTTTGCAGAGGCTTTAGGGGCTGATGTTCACTGGCAAGCGGGAACTGTTTATGTTGATCAGCAGGTTAAAGTAGAAGAAAAAGAAAGAGGACTTTGGGAAATAGTGTTTTTTAATCAGGGGGAAAAAGAAAGACTTTGCCTTAGCAAAGCAGAAGGGGAATGGATGATTGTTGAACCGGTTAATTATCGTATTTTAACAGAATTGCCGACAGAGGTACGGCAATTGGTTGAAAAAACCCGTGGCACTAAGGCTTGTAAGGTTTTGGCAGGTGAAAATTCTCAATATCTATTAATTAGTTTGGGGAAACGTAATACCGGGGGTTATAGTATTGAAATTGTTTCTGTGGAAGAAAAAGCGGGGCAGGTGGTGGTTACTTACCGAGAAAGAAAGCCAGCTCCTGGGGAAATGGTGATTCAAGTAATTACTTATCCTTGGATAGTGCTGGAAATAGATACTGCTTTGCCCATAGTGGCTAAAAGATAGAGGGAGGAAAAATTGTAGTGACTTTAAAAAGGGATGGTCATACACATACTCATTATTGTTTACATGGCTCTGGTGAACATGCAGAAGAATTTGTTCTAAGGGCTATCGAATTAGGTTTTCAAGTTTATTCATTTACAGAGCATTTACCATTACCAGATAGTTTTTTAAGGGAATTTGATTATCCGCAGACAGTAAAAGAAGCCTTCGGTTTTTTAAATGATGACCTTGATGGTTATTTTAAAGAGATGCTGGCTTTAAAGAAAAAATATAAAGATCAGATTGAATTACTGGTGGGTTTGGAAATTGATTATTTGGCTGATGAACATCAATATTTACGGGCAGTATTAAAAGAATATGGTCCTTTTTTGGAAGATGGATTGCTTTCAGTGCATATTATTGAGGGTCAGGGTGGTTGGCGTTGTGTAGACCTCAGTCCGGCTGATTTTCAAACAAGCCTTATTGATTATTATGGTTCTTATGAAAAAGCTCAGTTAGCATATTATCAGACTATAAAACAGGCTATGCAGGCTGATTTGGGACCTTATAAACCTAAAAGAATTAGCCATTTAACTCTTTGTAATAAGTTTCAGCATTATTTTGGACAAGCTGGTGTGGTTAGTGAAAAATTAAAAGAAACAGTAGGGGATTTACTGCTTTATATGAAAGAACATGGTTACAGTATTGATGCCAATATGTCTGGTCTGCACCGTGAATACTGTTTGGAACCTTATCCCGCTCCATGGATTTTCGAAATGGCCAAAAAATTAAAGATACCGTTGATTTACGGTTCAGATGCCCACCAGGTAAAAAATGTGGGACGCAGTTATGAGCACTTTTTAAAATTAAGGGGATAATAAAAAATTGCTTTTTTGCCGATACTAATTCTACCGCATAAATAAAGGGGTAGATGGGATGAGGCGAAAAGCAATTTTTTTCTTATTGCTAGTCTTATTAATCATTGTCGGCTATTACTTACAAAAAGATAAAATAGAAGGTGAAAGACCTTTTGGAGCCATTGAAGTGAAGGCTGACAAAGGGGGAACGGTATCTGCCAATGATGTATATGTCTTGGCTAAATTAATTACCGGAGAAGCCCGGGGGGAAGATTATTTAGGTCAAGTAGCTGTGGGAGCGGTAGTAGTTAACCGGGTTAAAAATCCTAATTTCCCTAATACTGTTTATGGGGTGGTTTTTGAACCTGGTGCTTTTGATGCTGTAGTAGATGGTCAATATTTTCGACCAGCTTTAGCTTCAGCAGTACAAGCGGCACGGGCCGCAATTAATGGCTGGGATCCTACTGGAGGTGCCCTTTATTATTGGAATCCGTCTACAGCCACTTCGCGTTGGATTTGGTCTCGTCCCATTATTGCCCGTATTGGGCATCATGTTTTTGCTAGGTAGGGAGGTTTGGGATGCGTAAACATCGCTGGTTGGTCCCCGCTATCTTAATTTTAATACTGATTAGCAGTCTTATCGGGGGCTATCGTGAAAAACAATTAAGACAAAAATTGCAGAATCGGGCTGAAGGACAATATCAAAAGGCTTTTCATGAACTTACTTGGCATTTGGATGAAATCACAGGTCAATTGGCTCAAAATTTAATTAGTACTTCTCCTGAACAAAAAATTATGTCTTTAGCTGCTTTATGGAGGCAAGCTTTTGCCGCTCAGGCTAATATTGGGGGTTTGCCTTTGGCTTTGGTACCCTTATCACAAACCGAGAATTTTTTAAATAATGTTAGTACGGCTGCGGCTGTTTTTTTAAGTCAGATTACTGAACAGGATCAAGCAAAAGAAGCCGAAAGGGTTAAAGCAATCGAAGTATTATATGAGCGTTCTCGAGCTTTGGCTGCGGATTTGAATCAGTTGGGTGCAAAAATTTTGCGTGAAGAATTAAGTTGGACAGCTGTAGAAATGGATGCTTATGCTGCAGATGAAAAATTAGAAGATAATACGATTGTCAACGGATTTCGACTATTAGAGAAAAACATGGCTGCATATCCGGAAATTAATTTAGCCAGTGATTTTGCACAATTTGTA
>DUTS01000007.1 GCA_012841935.1 Clostridia bacterium | reverse complement strand
ATTTACGGCTATTTTTTTAGATGTCGCCAATGCGGTACCAGAGGGACTATCTACTTTTTGATCATTGTGGTATTCAATAATTTCAGATTGCTGGTAATATTTACTAGCTATTTGAGCAAATTTCATCATTAATACTGCACCCAAAGAAAAATTTGGGGCTAAAAAGATAGAGGTTTTATTTTCCAATGCCAGTTGTTCAAATTTATTAAGGTCAGTTTCATCAAATCCGGTCGTACCGGCCACTACCGAAATACCATTTTTCAAGACTAGGGGAATATTTTTTTGAGCAGCTAGCCGATGAGTAAAATCAATTACTGCATTAGGTTTTTCTTTTAACAAAACTTGTTCTAATTGATTAGTAACCAGTATACCTAAAGGCAAAATTCCCGCTAATTTACCAATGTCTTCACCTAAATTATGCACATCAATACCACCCACAATAGTTATATCTGCCTCTTTACTTAATCCTTGAATAATTGCCCGACCCATTTTTCCACTAGCACCAATTACCACCACACGCAAATTTGACATTTTAGATAACCCCCTTATTACTAATTTGCCCCAGATAAAACAAAAACAGCCACAGGTTTCACCCATCGCTGTATCTAGACAGCACCCGCCCGTTGTAGGATAGTTCTCCATCTGATTATGGATTTTTAATCAGATGACAGTATTACACTTCTTTAGTGTAATCCCAGCTTGATTTTTCGGCCAAAAATCAAACTTCGGCGAAAATCCCTTTCCTTTGGCTCACAGCTGCCGACTCCCCAAATTACTTTTGATTTTCGCTCCCCTACCCCACCTCATAAGGTGAGGTAACTAATTTTTAGTTTTATTTATTGTATGCCTTAAAATAATTTTTGTCAATAATGCAAATGCTTGTAATTCAAATGAGTTTCATCTAAATCAACAATAATTACCTCATTACCAATTTTTTTTACGGCTGACCAAGGGATAGTAAGATTATGGCGATCCAAAAAACCAAAGATACCACCTCTACTTGGTAAAATAATTGACTGAATTTCTCCAGTTTCTGTATCAATAATTAAATCCGAATCTGCAACTATTCCCAAACGGCACCCAGTCTGCAAATTAATAATATCCTTGCCAATTAACTCACTTAATCTTACTTGTGACATTAGCCTCTCCCCTTCTTTTAAAAATTAAAACCATTGACCGATTTTATAATAAAGTGCTAGAAAAATCGGCTGTAGGAGAGCTAGTAGTAAGGCTAGTGTTGCTAAAAAATCTAAAGACCAATCATATAAAACAAGCCGCTCAGGCAAAGAAATTTCTAAAAAAGTTACTAATAATAATAGGGCTAAATAAATACCACCGGCCACAGCCACTAGTTCAGCAATTACATAAGAAAAAGGGGAGTCAGTTATCTTTTCTAATTCTTTTATTTTTCTTTGCTTCTGTAATTTTTTTTGTGATTTTATCGCCAAATAAACCAAAAAGAAAAAAAACAACAAAAAAATCGACTTGCTCATAAAAACCCTCCTTAATCCTATGCTTATGCATGGTCAGGAGGGTTATGCTCGCAAATTATATGTATAAATGAGCTTGTAAATCCAGGGGCTGATCCAAGGGGCCAATCGTACTTAAAGTAAAATGATTTTCCCCAAATAATTCATGAGCCAATTCATGAACTTCATCTAATGTAACCGATGAGACCCGTTTAATAATTTCAGTGGGGGAAATAATTTTCGCTAAACATAATTCATTACGGCCCAATCTGGACATACGATTACTAACATTTTCTAAACCCATTAATAAATTACCTTTAAATTGATCTTTAGCTCTTTTTAATTCTGCCGCAGTAATACCATATTGAACAACCTGTTGAATTTCTTTAATAAATAAATCAATAACTTCGTAATATTTATTAGGACTTGTCCCTGCATAAAAGGTAAATAATCCGGTATCACAAAAAGTACTGTGGTAAGAGAAAACCGAATAAGCCAAACCTCTTTCTTCTCTTATAGATTGAACTAAACGAGAAGACAATCCTCCACCTAAAATATTATTAAGAATATAAAGCACATAAAGTCTTTCATCTTTTTGTGATAAACCATCTGTGCCTAGACAAATTTGGACTTGTCCAATATCACGTTTTAAATGTGTACTTGCACCTGAAGCCCTTTTAGGTAAAGCCAAACGGGTAGTATTGGTATCTGGCTGTCGGGTAATGAAAAGTTCACGTACCTTACTTTGTACTTCTTCATGATTTAAATTACCAACAACTACAACCACAACCCGTTCGGGGATATATTTTTCCTTTAAGAAATTTAGTAAATCCTCCCTTTGAATATTTTCGAGAGATTCAATGGTACCCAAAATAGGTTTCCCCAATGGATGATCTGGCCAAACAGTTTGCATAAAAAAATCATGAATTAAATCATCTGGCGTATTTTCATACATTTTTATTTCCTCAGTGATTACACTTTTTTCTTTTTCAATCGATTCTTCAGAAAAGGTAGAATTAAAAAACATATCAGTCAATACATCTAAACCTAAATAAAAATGTTCATCAAGTGTTTTAGTATAATAACAAGTAAATTCCTTTGTTGTAAAAGCATTTAATTGTCCCCCAACCGAATCAAGAGCTGTGGCAATATCACTTGCTGAACGTTTTTTTGTCCCACGAAACATTAAATGCTCAATTAAATGAGCTGTTCCCTCTTGTCCATTATTTTCATGACGTGAACCAACCCCTACCCATATCCCAGTGGAAACTGATCGTACACCCGGAATCTTTTCCGAAATTATTCTTACTCCATTTTCCAATTGAGTTTTAACAACATCATCATTTTGCATATACCTGAATCTCCTTTATTTTAATTCCATATTTCAATAACCGATAAGCATCTTCATAACGGTTACGGGAATCTAAGACAACTGCAATTAAATGCAATTGTCCATACAAGGCTGAAGCAACCAAACATTTTCCCGCCTGAATTGTAGTACCTGTTTTAACACCAGTAATTTCCGGATAGGACCATAAAAGTCTGTTTGTATTTTTTACGAATAAGGTTTTTTCTGAATTTAACCATTTTATTCGATAGCTCCTAGTAGCAACCATGTCCCGAAAAGTGGAGTTTTGTAATGCATAACGAGTGATTATAGCTAAATCATAAGCTGTAGTCAAATGATATGGATGTGGTAAACCATTGGAATTATAAAATGTTGTCTGAAATGCTCCTAAAAGTTGTGCTTTTAAATTCATTAATCCCACAAATTCTATTTCACTAGGTGTTAGAAACTCGGCTATGGCCACACAAGCGTCATTTCCGGATTTTAATAAAGCCCCCCAAACTAATTCCCGCAGTAACAGTTGATCACCTGGTTTTAAATGTAGTGAAGCCTCACCAATAGCAGCGGCATTTTCGCTAACTGTCACTATTTCATCTAAGAAACCACTTTCTATTGCTAAAATTGCAGTTAAAATTTTAGTTGTACTAGCTGGTGCCTTTTGTTGAAAAGCATTTTTTTGATATAATACTTCACCAGTTTGAGCATCCATTACAATGGCGGCCGCAGCACTAATTTGTGGTGTAGCCTCCACTTTTTCTGCACCCCAAGCAAAACTAAGCAAAAAAGATAACAGAATAATATTAAACCAATTTCTCATGCCATTTTTCTCGCTTTACACATCAAATAATTGCCGAAACTGTTTTAAATGAATAATCATCTTTCCTAAGTGAATCTATTAATTTAGGAAGGGCTCTAAGGGTGCATTCCTTTGGATGCATTAAAATTAATGAACCATGATCTGCCTTAGGCAAAATCCGCTCTAAAATGACCTCTGGTTCAGGATCCTGCCAATCAATTGTATCTAAAGTCCACATAATTGTTTTATATGCCAATTGATGAGCTGCTTGCAGCACTACCGGACCATGTTCACCATAAGGTGGTGCAAATAAGGGAGTAATTTCAATACCTATTTCATTAAATACTTCTTCCGTCCTTTTTATTTCCTGAATATTTTGCTCTAAATTAAGCTTATTGGGATAAGGATGTGAATAACCGTGATTGCCAATTTCATGACCTGCATGAGCTATTGTTTTCACTAGTTCTGGGAACTTTTTAGCGAATCGTCCCGTGATAAAAAAAGTTGCCTTTACCTCTTTTTCTTCCAAAACTGTTAATATTTCCGGTATGACCTCCTCTCCCCAATCAACATTAAACATTAAAGCAACGGCTTTTTCCTTTGTATCCCCAATATAAATAGGATTAAGTGTTGGTTGTGCTGAATGTAAAAAACACCTGCCACACACAATTCCCACTAATATTAGCAAGATTGCTGACAAATATAACAATATTTTCTTCTTACTAAAATAAAAGATTTGCATTTTTTAATTCACCCCTTTATAGATTCTTTACGGTAATCTATATGCAGGGTGAATTAAAAAAATTATTTATTCTTTGCTTTTTGTTCCCGAAGAGCCGCTTTACGCGATAAATTAATCCTGCCTTGCCGATCTATTTCCGTAACTTTAACCAAAATTTCATCTCCCACAGAAACTACATCTTCTACCCGATTAGTACGCTCCTCCTTTAATTGGGAAATATGGACTAGTCCCTCTTTACCCGGTAAAATTTCAACAAAAGCACCAAAATTAATAATCCGGACAACTTTACCGGTATATAATTCACCTACCTTGACATCTTTGGTTAATTGTTCAATCATCTTTAGAGCCTTTTCTCCAGCTAGACTGTTTACGGCTGCAATAAAAACACGTCCATCATCTTCAATATCAATTTCTGCACCAGTCTCATCAATTATTTTTTTAATAGTTTTACCACCTGGTCCAATTACATCCCCAATTTTCTCCGGATCAATAGAAGTAGTAAAAATACGCGGTGCATATGGAGAAATTTCAGTTCGCGGAGCAGGAATAATGGCTAACATTTTTTCCAAAATAAACAAGCGTCCTTTTCTAGCCTGCTCTAAAGCATGGCTTAAGACTCTTCTTTCGATACCGGGAATTTTAATATCCATTTGAATCGCCGTAATTCCCTTTTTAGTTCCAGCTACTTTAAAGTCCATGTCCCCATTGGCATCTTCTATTCCCTGGATATCACTCAACACAAAAAACTGCTCATCTTCTTTAATAAGTCCCATAGCAATTCCGGCCACTGGTGCTTTAATTGGCACTCCAGCATCCATTAAAGCCAAGGTACTTCCACAAACACTAGCCATTGAAGATGAACCATTAGATTCGAGAACTTCCGAAACCAACCGAATAGTATAAGGAAACTCCTCTTCAGGTGGAATCATGGTCTCTAGGGCTCGTTCCGCTAATGCTCCATGTCCTATTTCCCTACGACCTGGACCACGCATAGGTCGAGTTTCTCCCACACAATATGATGGAAAATTATAATGATGTAAATAACGTTTGGATTCTTCTAATCCTAGACCATCTAAAATTTGTTCATCACCAATAGCACCTAATGTGGCCACAGTCATTACCTGGGTTTGACCTCTAGTAAATAAGCCGCTTCCATGTGCTCGCGGTAAAAGACCTACTTCACAAGTAATTGGTCTGATTTCATTTAAACTTCGCCCATCTAAACGCCGCTTTTGTGCAGTAATTAATTTACGAATAAATTTTCTGCTGATTGTTTCTAAAACCTGATTTATTTCCGACTGTTTTTCTGGATATAGCTCTGCAAAATGTTCTTCAGTAGCTTTTTTAATTTCTTTGACAGCCTTTTCACGAGCTAGCTTGTCCTCATTGACCAATGCCTTTTCCAAATTAGCTTTGGCAAACTCCTCAACTACCTCCCAAAGTGTGGAATCAATTTCAGGTGCCTGGATAACTTGTTTTTCTTTAGCAATTCCTAAAGCTAATGCTTCATTGCGGAAATCCTCAATAAACTGTACAATTTCTTTAATTTTTTCATGACCAAACAAAATTGCTTCTAAACACAAGTCCTCAGATACTTCTTCACCTGCAGCTTCTACCATCATAACCGCTTCTTTTGTTCCAGCTACAACTAAGTGCAGGCAGCTTTTTTCCGCCTCCTTTACAGTAGGATTAATAATTAATTCACCATCAATACAACCAACTATAACTGCACCAATTGGTTCTTTAAAAGGTATTGCGGAAAGGTGCAGTGCTGCCGAAGCCCCATTAATAGCTAATACATCAGGTGCATTGTCCTGGTCTACTGACATTACAGTAGCCACAATTTGTACATCATTACGATACCCCTCCGGAAATAAAGGTCTTAAAGGGCGATCAATTAATCTACTGGAAAGAATCGCTTTTTCACTAGGGCGTCCTTCCCTTTTGATAAAACCACCGGGAATTTTACCCACAGAATAAAGACGTTCTTCATAATCAACCGTTAAAGGAAAAAAATCTATACCCTCCCGCGGCTCAGCTGAAGCTGTTGCCGTTGTTAATAAACAGGTATCCTCATAACTAACAAAAACGGCTCCACCAGCTTGTTTACCAATTTTGCCGGTTTCCATAACTAATGTTCTACCAGCCAAATCTAGTTGTTTTTTTAAAATCGAATCTGGATAGTCCATTAAAAATTTTAACCTCCTAATTTTTATTTCATTAAACCCTAAACAATGACTTTATTCTACATGACTTTTATTATTTCCTTCCCTTGGAAAAATAAATATCAAAAAAGAAGAGCGGTTGTCCGCTCTTATCTTCTCAAACCTAAACTTTCAATGAGAGTTCTGTATCGATTCAAGTCTTCCTTCCGAAGATAATTTAATAAATGCCTACGCTGACCTACCATTTTTAACAACCCACGCCGTGAATGATGATCTTTAGTATGCACCTTTAAATGTTCGGTTAAGTAGTTTATTCTTTCGGTTAAGATTGCTATTTGCACTTCTGGAGAACCTGTATCCTGCTCATGAAGACGATACTTATTAATAATTTCATTTTTCCTTTCGGCACTAAGTGACATCCTCTTTCACCTCCTTATTTTTCACCGTAACCAAGTTAAACGTTGGTGAATCGCCCAACCTAGTTTACGCTGATCTAAGCAACCCTAATTATATTTTACTTAAATTAGTAATGCAAGCTTTATTTTCACTGGTTTAATATCTAAAGAATTATATTTCTGTAGGTACAATTACAACATCTTCTAAATCACATTCGGCAATTTTAATCACAATATCTGCAATTTTAGCGATTTCATCTTGACGTAATCCTTCAGTAGGGATAATCACCATTATCACTTCTGTTTCCACAGCTACCGCGACATCATGAAAGCCCTTGGCTTGTAATGCTTTTTCAATTTTAACTTCCTTACCTAAACTACCACTTAACCATAATAATTTTTCCTGAGCTTCTGCTTTACTTTCTGTATCAGAATGAGGATTATTAATTATTTCATGAAGAATCTCAAGTTGTTCACTTCGCATACGTTCCCTTTCTAAACGATATTCACTAAAAAAATCCCTCGTTGTTTGTTCTGGCTCCTGGGAGACAATTGTTATTCCCGTTTCTAAAACAGGTTCTGTCTTTGTAGGCATTTCCGAAATTACCTTCTCCTCTAACAAAGCTATTTGAGTTTGATAATGTGAATTAAGAACAAACCAAATAAAAGAAACAGATAAACACATTAATCCCAAAACACACACACTTTTAAAACGAATAAAAATTGTTTTCATCAATCATTCCCTACTTTCTTTAGGTAGTATTATTATTCTATGAGCCGGTAAATGAAATAAGGCCTGAACAGCATGATTTAATTCCCGTTTAATTTTGGCTGCACTTGCCCCTTCAGCTACTACCAATACCCCTTCAATTTCCGGACTCCTTTTTTTTGACATTAAAGGCTTATTTTGCACCAACAAATATTCTTTCTCTTCATTTACCTCTAGGGTCTCCTTACTTTCACCCACAGTTTTTTCTATTTGGGATTTACTATTACACAGATATTCTTGTTCAAAACCTGCAGCTAAATTAACGGCTACACTAACACTGCCCACACCTTTAATTTCCTGAAGTATATTTACGGCCTTTTTAGCTAATTTTTCCTCCAAAAGAAAGATTTCTTCTGTAACTTGAGTTTCGGTAATTACCGGTGATGATGTTTCCTTTTTGGAGGATGAAAACATACCCGGTACCACCATTAAAACTATACCTAGAATAATTAAAATAATAATTATTCCCGGTTTTAATTTACCTTCTGATTCAACAAATGATTTAAACACTCTTTTCCTCCATTTAAACAAAATTTACCTGAATTAAATCTGCCGACAAGGCAAAGTTTTCCGCCAAATACTGTTTGATTTCCCCGCTATTTACTCCCCCTTTTTCAGATTCGTTTACAGTAATCAACACTTCTTTAATAATTATTTTTTCTATTTCTCCAGGAATTGTCTGTAGCTCAATATTCACTTCCGTTTTTCCACATAATGGGGTTAATAATAATTTCATCTGTGCAGCCAATTCCTGACGATAATTTTCCTTTATAAAATTATCATTGGCCATTTGCAATTGTTCACTTTCCGTTAAAATATTAGTCATTTCAAAAGCTGTCCAAGCCTCCTGAAAGGCATCTTCTATCACTGCTTCATTAATAAAATTAATAAGCGGATTTAAAAGTGTAAATAAAATAAAAAGGCTTAAAACAACTTTGACAAAACGCTGCATTTTATCTGAAGGCATAATCATTTCTAGAAAAGTGGTTAATAAAACTATTAAAATTAAGTTTCGCACCAATTCCGTTAAAAAAGCCATTATTATTCTCCTATCTAAACATAATGGTTAAATTGGCAGCTCCGACAATTACTGTAATCGCGGCAAAAAACATAATCGCTACTGCCGCTACTGCCGCAAATGTTAAAAAAAGACAGCCAGCCATTTCTTCTAATGTATCGGCTAATAATGTATCACCTAATGGTTGTATCAAAGCTGCTGCTAAACGATAAATAATCGCTAAAGCCAAAACCTTACATATAGGGAATAGCAAAATAGCACCTAACAGCAGTACACCGGTTAATCCTAAAGCATTTTTTAAGAGTAGTGATCCACCCATGACCGCATCTAAAGCATCAGCAAACATACTTCCGGCCACCGGTACAAAAGTCCCCGCCATATATTTTGCTGTTCGTAAAGTAACTCCATCTACTACTGCACCTAATACCCCCTCAGCCGAAATTATTCCCACAAAAAGAGTTAGCACTAACCCAATAGCAGCTTTAGTCATCTGTTTAGCAAAACTAACTAAACGAGAAAGTTTAAAATGATCGGAAAGATTATTAGTTATACATAAAATAGCGGTTAAAAAAATAGCGGGAAAAATTATATTTTGGGTAAAAGAAACTAGGAATCCAAAAAAAACTAATAAAAAAGGTTGTAGTAAAGCGGTAGTGGTTAAACCACCCAAAGTGGTTAACAATACTAATAATAGTGGTAGTAAAATTTTCATAAGAGCAGCCATTTTATTAATGGCTAGCCAACCTGTATCCAGGGCAATCTTGAAAGAACCTACCGTTAAGGTAATCAAGGCAGCAAAACAAATAAAATAAGCTAAACGAGCAACCGTTCCCTTAGTAAATGCAGTTTGTAAAGTTTGTAAAATAGCCCCTAGAACGGCAATAACCAATATTTTACCTAATATGGATAAATTAAAAATTACCTCCCGCCAAAAAAAGGCAAGGGCTTTGGTTAGAATTTCATGGGGAGCAAAATCCAGTTCACCTTTTTTAAATTTTTCAAGGATTTGCCGCCAAGAAAAATCCGGAAAAAGTAAATGCAGATCAGTTTCTATTTCGGTAATGAATTTTTCTAATTCAGCTAGGTTAAGATTTTCCTCTTGATTAGCCACTATTTCCCCTGGTTCCATACCAGCCTGTACCGCCAAAGGCCAAAAAAAACTAAGCAAACAGAAGAAAATAATTACTTTTTTCATTTTCATCTCAAGGCAAAAGCCGTAAAACAGTATCTACCAAAGCCGTAATTATCGGCAAGGCTAAAACCATCACTAGTATTTTGGCGGCAAATTCTAGTTTTGTGGCTGTAGAACCTTGACCAGCATCTCGACAAACCTGAGCTCCAAATTCAGCTAAATAAGCTATACCCATAATTTTTAAAATAATGGCCAAATAATAAAGATTTACATCTGCTCGTGCAGCCAACTCTGTTAAAATTTTAATTACTGCAGCTACTTTTTTTAAAGCAAAAACAAATAAAAGCAGTCCGGTAACTAAGCTAATTAAAACCGCTATTTCTTGATTACTTTCCCTAACATAAACAGCCAAAACCGTGCCAGTAAGTCCCAAGCCAATAATCTGAAAAATTTCCATTAAAGAAAGAACACCCCTTTAACAGCCTCTAATAATTCGGCTAATAACTGCACAACCATTATTAAAGCAATTGCCACACCGGCTAAAGTAGCTATGAATGAATATTCTTCTTTACCAGCTTGTTTTAAAACTATATGAAAAATTGAAGTAAGAATACCGATCCCGGCTATTTGAAAAATTAATTCTATCCTCATTATTCTTTCCTTTCCTTAGATTAGAATTAAAACAATTACTATTCCTGCAGATATCCCTAAATATTGCCACATCTTTTCATTTTTATCTTCTACGGCCTGTGCCCTTTTCTCAAATAAACTCAGCTGTTTACGTGTTAAAGTAAGTTGTTTAATTTGTTCTTCCAAAGCCGAATTACCTAAGCCCTGTCCAAAAATAAGTAACAGATCCCTTTCTTGATCAGTTAAAGGAATTTTTTCATTTAATGCTTGCACTCCCTTTGCCCATGCCTCGGCAGCCGTAATTCCCTTTTTTTCTTGCAAGAGAACTGCTGCCCGTCCAAATAAAGGTTGACAAATCGAGTTTACCCTTTGCTCAATTCTCTTTAAAGCAAGTGGTAGTGGTGTCACCCCATAATTTATTTCAGCTTCCAATAAAGTAAGTCCATTTTGCAAAAAACGAAATAACTCTGTCCTTTCTCGATAAAACCTGGCCTTTTTAAAACCAAAAAATCCACAGCCACTAATAATCAAAAAGGCACCCAGCAATTTTAACAATTTATCTCAGCCTCTCTTTACTTTTTCCGTCTAAAATTACCTCCAAAGTACCTGGTCCCTTCCTTCTGCTGAGAACAACTATTCTCTCAAAAAAACACCAATTGGCCAATGTTTGAATATAGGGTTTTCTTTTAATTTCTTCCCAATTGGTCCCATGTACAGTAGTAATTACTTTGACACCCGCCTGTAAGGCATTATGTAAAGCTTCTACATCTTCCTTTTTTCCGATTTCATCTGTAACAATAACTTGTGGAGACATCGATCTAATCAGTAACAACATACCCTCAGCTTTAGGACAGGCATCCAAAACATCAGTCCTCAAACCTATATCAAATTGGGGCTCACCCTGATACATACCGGCTATTTCAGAACGTTCATCTACTACACCAACATTCACACCGGGAAAATCAGTACTAATTTGCCTTACTAGATCGCGTAAAAGAGTCGTTTTGCCACAGCGGGGCGGCGAAATAATTAACGTATGTTTTATTTCTTCTTCTTTTACTAAATAAGGTAGTACCTTTTGAGCACAACCTAAAATTTCTTTACCCAGGCGATAATTAATTCCGGAAAGCTCCTTTAATCTTTTAATTTTTCCTTCTTTTAAGACACCACTGCCCACAAAACCAACCCGATGTCCACCAGGAATAGTCAAATATCCGTTTTTAAATTCATTTTCCCAAGCATAAAGCGAATTCTGACTTAAAATCTGAACAGCCCTTTCTAATTCAGATTTTGTAATTAAATAGCCGTTTTCCAATCGCGGAGTAAGCCTTTTTTCTGGTGTAATTGTTAATTCTTTTGTACCTAAACGAAACAAAATAGGCCTAGCTATTCTTAAACGAATTTCTTCTATTTCTTCAACTATTACTTGTAGGCTTTCACCAATTAATTCCTGTAATTCAGGTGTTAATATCTGAAACCAAGATTGAGAGTACATTTTTTCACCCCATATAAAAAAGGACTTGGACAATACACTATATTGTCCAGGTCCTCTATTTATGCAAAAAAAGTTAACTAATTATATAACTTATGAACTCAATGTGTTTCCTTGAAAAGGTTCTAAAGCCCTTTCCAAGATCCCATGTAAATAAGCAATTAAAACACCATAATTAACAATCGGCATTCCCGCTTCTTTGGCCTGGTTAATTCGCTGCAGCATAGCTTGGCGATTAAGCATACAACCAGCACAATGAATAATTAAAGCAAACTCTGGCAAGTTTTCCGGAAAAGAATAACCACTACTTAATTCAAATTGTAACTTCTTTCCTGTTTTCTGCTGCAGCCAATGTGGAATTTTAACAGTACCAATATCATCTGCCTGCCGATGATGTGTACACGCTTCGGCAATTAATATTTTATCCCCATCTTTTAAATTTTGAATGGCCTCTACACCTTTTAACAGCTCCGACAAATCTCCCTTATAGCGAGCAAATAGTATTGAAAATGAGGTTAAAGGAATGTCCTGTGGTACTACTTCCCCTACCTCCGAAAAGATTTGCGAATCGGTAATTATTAAGGCCGGAGGCTTTTTTAAATTTAACAAAACTTCTTTTAACTGCTCTGGTTTAGTTACAATACCAATTACCTGATGGTCCAAAAGATCACGTAATGTTTGTTGCTGCGGTAAAATTAATCGACCCTGAGGTGCAGATTCATCTAAAGGAACCACTAAAACCACTATTTCATTAGGTTCAATTAAATCCCCAATAAGTTTTTGTTCTGTTTTAGTTGAAGCAGCAAGCTTTATAAGAGCCTCTTTTAATGTTATTAAACCTTCTTTAGTTACTGTACTGGTAGCAATTATCTCAATACCTAAATCCTTTTCTATTTTGGCTAAGCTTTTTTCCCTTTGGGGAAGGAGTTCAATTTTATTAAAAACAACTAAAAAAGGCAGACGTTTTTTTTGTAAATAAATTAACAAATCCCGTTCAGGTTCATTAAAACCTACAGCAGCATCACAAACCAAAATAGCTATATCTGTTTTTTTTAATACTTCCAATGTTTTCTTTTTTCTCAGTTTCCCCAAAGCACTTAAATCATCCAAACCTGCAGTATCGATAAATACCACTGGTCCCCAAGGAGCCAATTCCATTGCCTTATAAACCGGATCAGTTGTCGTACCTTTGATCGCCGAAACCAAAGCAATTTCCTGTCCAGTCAAAGCATTTATTAGACTAGATTTTCCCGCATTTGTAATTCCAAATAAAGCAATATGCAGTCGGTTTGCACGTGGTGTGGTCTGTAAACTACTCATCAATTACTGCTCCGTATTTTCCTCTTCCTTTTTTTGTTCTTCTTCATTTAAAACAATGGATTTTTCACAATTAGGGCAAATGATTTCTATAACATCCTCATCTTCCAAAATACTTGGTTCCAAATCTAGGACTTCAAAACAATGTGGACAGGCCAACTCAATTTCGGCTTCAGTCTCTTCAGCTTCCTCTGCCCCTACCTCAGGTAATTCGGGCAACTCTGCACCGGGGAAATAGTCCTCTTCTTCTTCTACACCAAAAATATAGTCTTCCAAATCACCTAAATCTTCATCCATCATCTCTAAATACTCACCCATCTCCAGCTGGCTAAGAACTATTTCTTCGATGACTACCACCATTTCATCAAGTACATCAAAAACCGAATTAAATAATCGACCTTCCTTGCTTGTTTCATCTAAATTTAATCCTTCAGCCAACCCTTTTAAATAACCTACTTTTTTCTTTAAATCACTCATTTTTTTTACCCCCTTTAAAATAAGCCTTTTTAGGCACGACTCACATATTCACCACTGCGTGTATCTATAACTAACAAATCTCCTTGATTAATAAATAAAGGCACTTGAACCTGTAGACCAGTTTCCAAAGTAGCGGACTTATTCCCACCTGATGCCGTATCCCCTCTTATACCAGGTTCGGTTTCTACAACTTTTAATTCAACCTGGGTAGGTAAATCCACACCTAATACCTTTCCTTGATAAAATAAAATACCGGTAGTCATATTTTCCTTTAAATAATCTGGTGCCTTCTCCAAATCTTTTTCCGGGATAATAATTTGTTCATAGGTTTCAGTATCCATAAAGACCCAACCATCACCTTCTTTATATAAAAACTGCATTTCCTTGCGATCTAAATGAGCTTTAGGAAATTTCTCACCGGCCCGAAAAGTCTTTTCTACAATTACTCCTGTTTTTAAACTACGAATTTTGCAGCGCACAAAGGCAGCACCCTTGCCTGGTTTAACATGTAGGAATTCAATAATTTGAACAACATCACCTTCCAATTCAAATGTTAAACCAGTTCTAAAATCTGTTGTTGAAATCATTTTTTACCTCCTCATCTCCCAACTTTAAATAAATCCGGTGCTTTAGATAATTTTTCACACCCCCGTGAAGTAATCACTATCAAGTCTTCAATTCTAATTCCCCCCCAACCTGAAATATAAATACCAGGCTCAACAGTAACTACCATTCCCGGTTCTAAAATAGTGGTTTCACGGGGTGATAAATTTGGTCCCTCATGAATCTCCAAGCCGACTCCATGACCTAAACTATGACCAAAATAAGAACCATAACTCGCTTGGGTAATTACCTTACGGGCTAAAGCATCGGCCTCACAAGCTAACATCCCTGGTTGTATTGCCTGCAGAACTGCTGTCTGGGCTTCTAAAACTAAATTATAAATTTCAGATTGTTTTTTTTGGGGCTCACCTAAAACTAAGGTTCGTGTAAAGTCTGAATGATAACCATGAACTATAGTGCCAAAATCAAGAATTACTAAATCTCCTGGCTCCATAATTTTTGTCGAAGCCACACCATGTGGTAAGGCTGCCCGCGGCCCAGAAGCAACAATTGTATCAAAACTAGGACCCTCACCACCTAAACGCCGCATGAAAAACTCAAGTTCCCATGCAACTTCTTTTTCTGTAAGACCAGGTCTAATCAGCTCCACAATATGCATAAAAGCTTTATCCGTAATTTCAGCAGCTTTTTTTATCAAAGCTATTTCCTGCGGACTTTTAATTTTTCTTAAATGCCTACAGGGATCTTTCTCTGGAACTAGCACAATGCCCGTTAATTCCATTTTTAAATACTCATAAAGGGAAAGTGTTACTGTTTCCCGATCTATACCTAATTTTTTTAAACCTAATTCCCATAATAAATTATTTAAAGCTTGTCCCCAACCATTACTACCCCAAAGCAATTGATAGCCTTCGGTTTCTTGTCTGGCCTGATCATGATAGCGGAAATCAGTTAATAAATAGTCCTGCTCTAATGTGAGTAATAAATATCCATTAGTCCCTGTAAAACCACTTAAATAATAACGATGTTCCGGTTTTGAAACCAAAAATGCATCTAAACCTTGTTCCCTAAGCCACTTTTTCACCTGATTGCGTCTAGACAATATCCTTTCCTCCCTGCAAAAAATGAAGGACGGCATCTAAAGCCAAGCGATATCCCCAAACACCTAAACCAATAATTTGCCCTTGGACTACATCTGCTAATAAAGAAACCTGTCGAAAAGGTTCTCTTTTAGCTAAATTACTTAAATGAACTTCCACAGCAGGTGTTGAACAGGCCAAAAGAGCATCTCGTAGGGCAATACTAGTATGGGTATAGGCTGCAGCATTAATAATTAAATAATCAAAATCAGCCGCGCTTTGTATTTTATCTACTAAATCACCTTCATGATTGGACTGAAAAATTTCTACTTTTAAACCTTTTTCCTCCCCATAAGCAATTAACTGTCGATTCAATTCTGCAAAGGTCATTTCTCCATAAATTTTAGGTTCCCGCTGACCAAGGAGATTAAGATTAGGACCATGAATTATACATATTTTAAACATTTAAATCCCCTCTACTCTATATTCCACTTAATGTTAAACCTTGTACACGCACTGTTGGTGAACCTTGTCCCAGATAAAAAGTTAAATCATTAGCTATTAAATCTATACCTTTTAAAAGAGCTTGTAAATTACCGGCTAAAGCCATCCCTTTTACCGGTTTAGTTATTTCACCATTTTCAATCAATAAACCTGCTGCACCTAAAGAAAAATCACCGGAAATAGGATTAGCTGTATGCAAACCCATAACCTCAGTTACATAAAATCCATAAGAGATCTCACGCAATAATTCCTCTGGTGAAACTTTACCAGGTTCCAAATAAAAATTAGTCACTCCCACCTCTGGTGTAGATTTATAACCACTTCTAACGGCATTACCTGTAGAAATAGTACCGCTTTTACGTGCAGTATAGAGATTATGCAAGAAACCTTGTAATTCTCCATTATGAATTAAACTGGTTTTCTGTGTAGGCATCCCTTCACCATCAAAAGGAGCTGAACCCAGTCGCCCTTTTAAAGCACCATGATCAATTAAATTAACCGCCGTACCTGCAACCTTTTCACCTACTTTACCAGCTAAAAAAGAGGTGCCTTTTAAAACTGCTTCTCCAGAAAAAATTGCTTCTAATACACCTAACAAACCAACCATTACATAAGGCTCAAAAACAACTGGTAATTTCGCTGAGGAAATGGTACGTGCTCCCAACATTCTCACGGCCTTTTCACCAGCCTCACGACCTACCTTATATGGATCAAGGTCTGCGTATTTCAAACTAAAATCCATACCAAAACCAGTTTGAGCATCAGCTTGATCCCTACTAATAACAGAACTATATAAACCACAAAAAGCACTGTGATAATTCTTTTCTAGACCATATGAATTATAAAGAAACAACTGATAATCTGCATCCTGATAAACAGCTTTTTCTACTTGTTTAATTCGTGAATCATAATTCAAGGCAGCTTGTTCAACTTCTTGGGCTAAAGAGATTTTTTCCTCTAAAGAATGCTGACCTATTTCCAAATCAAATAAATCCAATTGAGGATATTTATCATTGGGTTGGGCAATATTCCAAGCTGTTTCGGCTTCGACCAAACGTGAATTGGCTAGTGCCTTTTCCACTAATACTTGTAAGGACTCTTTCTTTAGATCAGCAGTATAAGCATAACCTAAACGATTCTCAAAAATAATCCGCAAGCCAACACCTTGTTCTTCCGCTATTTTTAAATTTTCTACTTCTTGACGTGCAATTTCTATAGTTAATTCTTTTGAAGTTTGTCCAAAAACTTCTGCTTGCTTAATACCTTTTTGTGCTGTTAGTTTCAATATTTGAGAGGCTATTGACTTCATTAGATCCACTCCTTTGCCTAAACACGTCTAATTTTTTTATCAGTTGAAACAGAATTTTCACCTGTGCCCCCAACAATTAGCTCACGCACGGCCATAGTCGGTTGAGCATCAGAAACAGGTACACCTTGACCTTCTTTACCACAAATCCCAATCATAAAATGCAAATCACTGCCAAGTTCCTCGACTAATTTTAATGTTTCCGGACCATTACCAGTCAAGGTTGCCCCTCTTACCGGATGAGTAATTTCGCCATCTTGAATTAAATAGGCCTCCGTAACTTCAAATACATAATCACCTGTCAAAGTATTAACCTGCCCCCCGCCCATACCCATTACCAAAAGCCCTTCCTTAGTATCTTTAATTATTTTTTCTGCATCTGTTTTACCTGGAGCAATATAAGTATTGGTCATACGAGGTATAGGACGATTCTGATATGATTCACGCCGCCCATTTCCCGTTGAAGAAAGACCCTCTTGTTTAGCTGTTTTTAAATCATATAAATATCCTTTTAAAATACCATTTTCAATCAGAACATTTTTTTGACAAGGTGTTCCCTCATCATCATAGCCCATAGTACCAAATTGACCTTTTAAGGTCCCATCATCAATAACCGTAATCAAAGGTGAGGCTACCTGTTCACCCTTTTTTCCTACATATACAGAAAGTCCTTTTTGTACTAAATCTGCTTCCAAACCATGACCACAAGCCTCATGAACCATTGTTCCCCCAGCTTTACCAGCTAAAACAACCGGCATTCTACCTGAGGGGGCTGGTTTAGCAGATAACATTAAGACAGCTCTTTGAGCAGCCTGTTTAGCTAATTCAGTCGGGCTTTTTTTCTCCAATAATTCAAAACCTTGACTGCCACCTACTGATTGATAACCAGTCTGAATCAAATTTTTTTCACTAGCAATAGCTTGTATTGAAAGACGTGTACGTGTACGTAGGTCCTCTACATAAACCCCATCAGAATTGGCAATAACAACTTTTTGCTGTAGATCACCATAATTCACCTTCACTTGGCGAATTCGAGCATCCACCTTACGAGCCGCCTGATTAGCTGCTAAAACAGCAGCAGCCTTTTTCTCAATCCCTACTTCAGCTGGTGGTTGTTCAATCTCCAACTTTAAAGCAGGTGGTGGTGTACAAAAATCCTTAATAGTTGATGACTTTTGCTGTTTACGTGCCCCTTTACCTGCTAATTCGGCTATTTCTAAAAGCCGAGTAAGTGATAAATCATTAGTATGAGCATAT
>DUTS01000006.1 GCA_012841935.1 Clostridia bacterium | reverse complement strand
CATTTAGAGGTAATTAATCAAGCCATGGAAAAGATGATGGATGCTTCGGCTATTGCTTTAACCCAATTATTAGATTTGCCAATAAAAATGTCAGCACCGGTTTTGAATTTTACCCCATTAAAAAAAGAATTGTTATTTAGTGAAAATGCTGATGAGCCAGTGGTTAAAATTGCTTTTGATTTAAAGGTTAATGGTTTATTGGATAGTGAAATGTTGCAAATTTTACCACTTCCCTTTGCTAAACAATTGGTTGACAAGGTTTTAAAAATAAAGGAGTTGAAACAGGAGGTGTCGGATTCGCTTAAATTAAATAGTGAAAACAAATTAACAAATATGGGAGCTAAGCAAGTTGAAATCTCCCCCGTTGAATTACCTTGTTTTTCGGAAGAAAATAAGGTGGTACAGTCTGCCGCTAATTTGGATTTAATTATGGATATCAGTTTGGAATTATCAGTAGAATTGGGGAAAACCAAAAAACAGATTAAAGAGATTTTAGAATTAACTAATGGTTCATTAGTAGAACTAAATAAATTAGCCGGTGAGCCGGTAGATATTTTAGTTAATGGTAATCATTTAGCCAAAGGAGAAGTAGTTGTTATTGATGAAAATTTTGGAGTTAGGGTGACTGAAATAGTTTCACCGACAGAAAGAATTGAAAAACTTCGCTGAAGAATGGATCAAGGAGGGGATAAGTATCAATGGGCCAAACAATTTTGATAGTTGATGATGCCGCTTTTATGCGGATGATGCTTAAAGAAATTTTAACCAAAAATGGTTATGAAGTTGTTGGGGAAGCTGAGGATGGTATGTCAGCGATTGATAAATATCAGGATTTAAATCCAGACTTAGTTACCATGGATATTACCATGCCTAATATGGATGGTATTACAGCAGTTAGGGAAATCAAGAAATTAGATGTTAAGGCTAAAATAGTTATGTGTAGTGCAATGGGACAACAAACTATGGTGATTGACGCTATTCAGGCCGGTGCACATGATTTTATTGTTAAACCTTTTCAGCCCGCACGTGTAATAGAGGCTGTACAAAAGGCTCTAATTTAGGGGGCGAAATGTTGAATTCATTTATAGTTACCATGGCACAGACTGATGAATTGCCGATAGGGGAGGTCGCAGCTTTACCCAGTGTGGCTGCTTTGTTTTTTCGGGTGATCCTAACCCTTTTATTCATTATTTTTCTTGTCTACATAATTTTGCGTTTACTTAAACGGCGACAATTTATTCAACAAAATCAAAAGCAGTGGATTAAGATTTTTGATTACCAACCTCTAGGGGCTAATCAAGGTTTATATTTAACTGAACTTTATGATCAGACTTGTATTATCGCCGTAACTGATCAGCATATCCAAATTTTAAAAGAAATAGATGTTGGAACTGAAAAATGGAACGAAATAAAAAACAGCCTTTTGGAGGATGATTTTTTACCAAAGGGAATAGCAAGATTTTTTCCCCACACGGAATCTTCCTCACAGAAAAAAACGTTTAATGAAACAGATTTTCGTAAACAGCTTAGTGAGCAAATACGGAGAACCGAGCGTTTAACCCGTGATGCTTTACGGGGGAGGCAGGAAAATGAATAGGTTCTGTTTCCGAAAAAAATTTTTGATTTTGCTTGGCTTGGTTTGTTTGTTTTTGTTAGTTCCTTTATCGATTATGGCTGCACCTCTACCGGTACCGCAAATAGGTATTGGAGTGGGGGCTGCGGAAACACCGCAAGAGGTTGCACTTTCTTTGCAGATACTGGCTTTGTTAACTATTTTAACTTTGGCCCCGGCAATTCTTATTTTAATGACTTCATTTACTCGTATAATTGTAGTGTTTTCTTTTTTGAGAAATGCCTTGGCTACACAGCAAATGCCACCTAATCAGGTGTTAGTGGGTTTAGCCTTGTTTTTAACTTTTTTTGTGATGGCTCCGGTTTGGGCAGAAGTTAATCAGAATGCACTACAGCCTTATTTGGCCGAGGAAATAACTCAGGAGGATGCCTTTGAAAAAGCATTAAATCCCTTACGAGAATTTATGTTCAAACAAACTCGCGAGAAGGATTTAGCCTTGTTTGTAAATTTAGCTACTGACACTAAACCAGATGGTCCAGAAGACATTCCAATTTATGCTGTAATTCCGGCTTTTGCCATTAGTGAATTAAAAACTGCTTTCCAAATTGGTTTTTTAATTTACGTACCTTTTATTATTATTGATATGGTTGTGGCTAGTACTTTGATGTCTATGGGGATGATGATGCTGCCACCGATGATGATTTCACTACCCTTTAAATTGTTATTATTTATTTTGGTAGATGGTTGGCATTTAGTTGTACAATCTTTATTAGCCGGGTTTTATTAAAAGGTGGGGTGCTAAATGTCTCAGGATTATATTATTTACATTGGTAAAGAAGCTGTATATACTATTTTGCTGCTTTCTGGTCCCTTATTAGGTATCAGTTTATTGGTAGGATTATTGATTAGTATTTTTCAAGCTACTACTCAAATACAAGAACAAACACTAACTTTTGTTCCGAAAATAGTAGCAGTTTTTATTAGCTTGGTTGTGTTCGGGTCTTGGATGTTAAATTTATTAGTTTCATTCACCTTAAATCTTTTTACCCAAATACCAAATTTAACACTTTGATGAGGAGTCATATTAATGAATTATTTAGCCGGTTTTTTAGTAGAAGGGGATCGTTTTTTGGTGCTTATGGCCAGATTAGCCGGAATTTCTTTTATTCCGTTATTTAATACACGTAATATTCCTTTACAGTGGCGGGTTTTCTTTCTTTTGGCTTTGACTTTTTTTGCTTGGTTTCTAGGTTTGGCCAATACTTTTACGGTAAATTTGCAATTACCTGCTTATTCTTTGGTAATCATTACTGAGTTGCTTACCGGAATTGCCATGGCCCTAGTTATTCAGTTCTTTTTTGCTGGTGTACAGCTTGCTGGTCAATTAATAGATACCCAAATGGGGTTTGGGATTATGAATGTAGTAGATCCTTTGATAGGAACGCAAACCCCTTTGTTAGGAAATTTCAAGTTTATTTTAGCTATCTTGCTTTTTTTACAAATTGATGGTCATCATTATTTTATAAAAGCACTTTTTGATAGTTACGAATTGGTACCGATTGGTAGTTGTGTTTTTTTAGATTCTTATTTTATAGAAAATTATTTAAGCTATTTTGGTAAGCTTTTTATCGTAGGTTGTAAATTTGGTATGCCCATAGTTGGGACATTATTAGTAACAGATTTTGTGATGGGTATTATGGCCAGAACTGTGCCGCAGATGAATATTTTTATGGTAGGTATGCCCATAAAAATATTAATTGGCTTTTTCGTGCTTTTAATAACCATACCATTTTATATTTACATTTTGAATCTTTCCTTTTGCGATCTTTTTCAAAAAATTTATAATTTATTTAGGTGATTAAAATTTACATAGAAATTAATTTACAGCTTTTTGCCGGTGAAAAAACTGAAAAAGCAACCCCACGGCGTAAGCGTGAAGCCCGTCGTAAGGGACAGGTAATTAGAAGTAACGAAATAGTTACCGTTTTATTATTAACATTTATATTATTGGTATTAAAATTTTGGCTGCCCTATTTATTACAGGAATTTAGAAATTTGTTTGTCTATGTTTTAACTTATGCTGGACGTGAGTTAACTCTTATCGATGTGGTCATGTTACTAATTGAGTCACTTTTAATTTTAGTTAAAATGTTAGCTCCCATTTTACTCATAGCATTGGTAATGGGTTATACTGCAAATGTTGTTCAAATTGGTTTTTTAGTTACCGCTGAGCCATTAAAAATGGATTTTACACGTTTAAATCCGGTTAAAGGTTTGCAAAGAATTTTTTCCAAACGTGCTTTAGCTGAATTAGTTAAAACCGTATTTAAAACATGTTTAGTAGGATTTATTGCCTTTTATTTTTTATTTCAACAATTACCGCGTTTATCAACCTTAATGTATTTTCCGGTTGAGTTTTCATTACAAACAATTGGTGAAATTACGTTTACGGCCGGTTGGCGTATTTTAATTGTTTTGGCTTTTATTGCAGCAGCTGATTATGGTTATCAAGTTTATGAATATGAAAAATCCTTGAAAATGAGTAAAGAAGAAATCAAGGAAGAATTAAAAACCGAAGAGGGAGACCCTCATTTAAGGGCCGAAAGAAAGGCTAGACAGCGCCAAATGGCTTCACAGCGGATGCTGCAGGAGGTGCCGACAGCTACGGTTGTCATTACTAACCCTACCCATTTAGCTATTGCTTTAAAATATAGTGAGAAAATGGAAGTTCCAGTTGTCGTGGCTAAAGGGCGTGATTTTCTAGCCGAGAAAATTAAAGAGGTGGCTCGTGAACATGATTTAGTTATTGTAGAAGATCGTAATTTGGCCCGTCTGCTTTTTTATCAGGCTGAAATTGGTATGCCGATACCGGTTGAACTATATAAAGCTGTGGCAGAAGTATTGGCTTATGTATATCGATTAAAAGGTAAATTCTAGGGGAGATAAAAATGCCTTCATCTTCATTACAACATAAATTAGCCCGTCATACAGATATTATTGTAGCTTTAGGTGTAGTTGGTATTGTAGCTATGATGATTGTTCCCTTGCATCCATCTTTACTTGATGTTTTATTTGTATTTAATATTACTTGTTCATTGATAATTTTGTTAGTTACTATGTATAATCAAGAACCATTGGATTTCTCGGTTTTTCCATCATTGCTCCTGGTAATGACACTTTATCGTTTAGCCTTGAATATTTCCTCTACTCGTTTGATTTTATTACATGCCTATGCCGGGGAAGTAATTAATCAATTTGGTGATTTTGTGGTTGGTGGTAATGCCTTTGTTGGTTTTATTATCTTTCTTATTTTAGTAGTTATTCAGTTTATTGTAATTACTAAAGGGGCTGAACGAGTGGCCGAAGTTGCGGCCCGCTTTACTTTAGATGCCATGCCTGGTAAACAGATGAGTATTGATGCTGACCTAAATTCCGGCTTAATTAATGAATTGGAAGCACGAGAAAGAAGAAGTAAAGTTCAAAGGGAAGCTGATTTTTATGGGGCGATGGATGGTGCTACTAAATTTGTTAAAGGTGATGCCATTGCCAGTATTATTATTACTTTAATTAATATTTTGGGCGGAATGGTAGTTGGACTTTTACAGCAAAAAATGGGTAGTATTGGGGAAGTGGCCCAGAGATATACTTTGTTAACCGTTGGTGATGGTTTAGTTAGTCAAATTCCCGCACTTTTACTTTCAACGGCTACGGGAATTATTGTCACACGTGCTGCCTCGGAAGAAAATTTGGGTTTTGATATTACTAAACAAGTTTTTTCTCAACCAAAAGTACTAGCCATTGCGGCGGTAGTTCTAATCTTTTTTGCTATAGTTCCGGGACTTCCGGTAGCTCCGTTTATGTTTTTGGGTTTGGTTATGGGGTTTCTAGCCTTTAGTTTATATAAAACTGGTATGGTTTTAGATGTAGAGTCATTACAAAGTTTAGAAGAAGAAAAAGCTGCGGAATTAAAAAAACCGGAAAGTGTTTTTGCTCTCTTACAAGTTGATCCGGTGGAATTAGAACTAGGTTATGGTTTAATTCCGCTTGTTGATACAGAACAGGGTGGCGATTTATTGGAACGTGTGGTTATGATTCGGCGGCAATGTGCTTTGGAATTGGGGATAGTAATTCCACCAATTCGTATTCGGGATAATATGCAGTTACCTCCCCAGAAATATGTTTTAAAATTACGGGGAGTGCCAATGGCTCAAGAAGAATTGATGTTAAATCAATATTTGGCCATGGGTGGTGAAGGCGAGTTGAACGGAATTGATACACGTGAACCTGCTTTTGGCTTGCCGGCTAAATGGATTGAGGCCTCTCAAAGGGAACAAGCCGAAATGGCGGGTTTTACGGTTGTAGATCCACCTTCAGTTTTAGCTACACATATTACGGAGTTTCTAAAAAATAATGTAGCCGAAATTTTAAGTCGTCAGGATGTAAAATTACTTTTAGATAATTTAAAAAAGGAATATCCGGCTGTGGTTGAAGAAGTAGTACCTAACCTACTTTCATTAGCAGAGGTTCATAAAGTTTTAAGTAATCTTTTGCGGGAGAGAGTCCCGATTCGGGACTTAGTATCAATAATGGAGGCCTTGGGAGATTGGGGGGCTACTACTAAGGATCCGGATTTGCTGACAGAATATGTGCGACAAAAATTAGCTAGACAAATTGTTCAATTATATAAAGATGAAAGGGGTAAAATTTATTGTTTTACAGTGGAACCGGCCATAGAAAAGTTAATTAGTGAAGGAATACAAACTAGTGATCAAGGTTCTTATTTAGCGATTGAACCTAAAATTGCACAACATTTGGTACAGGAATTGGCGACTTTATTGGAAAAAAGTAATTTTATGGGGAAACAATTTGTAGTATTGGTTTCACCCCTTATAAGGAGATTTTTTAGAAAGTTAACCGAGAGGACATTACCGGGAATTCCTATAATT
>DUTS01000005.1 GCA_012841935.1 Clostridia bacterium | reverse complement strand
CGAAAATTAGAATTGGAAGGCTATGTGGTAATGGTTCCGCGTAAAGGAGCCTATGTGGCTAGTCTTTCAATCGAGGATATTACCAGTCTTTTCGAAATTAGAGGTGCTTTAGAAGCTTTAGCCGCAGGTTTGGCGGCTAAAAGGGCTAGTAGTGAAGAAATAAAAGAAATGGAACGAAATTTACTAACCGAAGAGGAATTGTTTGCGGCTAATAATGTTTTTGAAATGATTGAAATGGATGCCAAGTTTCATGAACTTATTTATAGTGCTTCACGCAACCAGCGTTTGCAAAATATGATTAAAGATTTAAGAGATCAAATTCAAAGGTTTCGGGCTACATCTTTGTCGATTCCGGGAAGAATGCGTTTGGCTTTGGAGGAACATCGTAAAATTGTGGAGGCGATTATGGCCGGTGATGTGATCAAGGCCCAAGAAGTAACAGCAGAGCATTTGCGTAAGGCTAAAAAAGTGCTTCTTAAAGTGATTGCGGCGGAGGAGGAAGCAGAGTGAGAATTGCCGAACAGTTAACAGATTTAATAGGTAATACCCCTTTATTGGCTTTAAATAAATATAGTCAAAAAAATAATTTAAAAAATAGGCTAATTGCTAAATTAGAATATTTTAATCCTGCAGGTAGTGTTAAAGATCGAGTAGGTTTGGCTTTACTTGAGGCTGCTGAGGCCCGAGGAGAAATTAAACCTAGGGGAGTAGTTATTGAGCCAACTAGTGGTAATACTGGTATTGGTTTAGCTATGGCGGCGGTTGTAAAGGGGTATCGTTTAATTCTTACCATGCCGGAAACAATGAGTCAAGAGAGAAGAGCATTGTTGGCGGCTTTGGGGGCGGAAATAGTGCTTACTCCGGGGGAAAAAGGAATGGCTGGGGCTATTCAGCGTGCCCAAGAATTAGCAGCGGAAATTGTAGGTGCATTTATTCCACAGCAATTTCAAAATCCGGCTAATCCTGCGATTCATAAAAAAACTACTGGTCCGGAAATTTGGCGAGATACCAATGGTTTAATTGATATTTTTATTGCCTGTGTAGGTACGGGGGGTACTTTAACCGGAACAGCTGAATTTTTAAAAGAAAAAAATCCAGCAATTAAAATTATAGGAGTGGAACCTTTTAATTCACCTGTACTTTCCGGAGGTAAGGCTGGTGACCATAAAATACAGGGTATTGGGGCAGGTTTTGTTCCGGAAATTCTTAAAACAGAATTAATTGATGAATTTATTTTGGTAAAAGATGAGGCAGCATTTCAAACTTGTCGTGATTTAGCTCAAAGCGAAGGTTTATTAGTCGGTATTTCTTCTGGTGCCGCGGTACATGCTGCCTTAAAAGTGGCTTCACGCCAAGAAAATGAAGGGAAGTTGCTTGTCGTTCTTTTGCCAGATGGGGGAGAAAGATATTTATCCTCTGGGTTGTTTTAAAATATTTTATTGAAAGTAGTCTGAATTGATGTTAAAATACTTACAAACTATTAGGAAGGGGTTTAATGCTGATGGAAAATAATATTTTTACTAATCAAATTAGAACAGTTATGGAGGAATATTTAGATGAAAAAGCACGTCCGGAAGCTTATTATAGTTTGGAAGTAAATTATTTTATAAATCGCGATCTTTTTAAAGAGGAAAGAAGAGAATTAAGAAGGATTGCCCAAAAATTAAAAAAAATTTATCCGCGTGAAAATGTAGAGTTAGCTGAAAAACAGGTTGAGCATAAATCCCGTCTTTTATATGGATTGAAATTAATGGGACCCAATTTTCCAGAAGAACAATTAAAAGAATTAATTGCTGATACACAAACATATGGTGATTATCGTGCTCGGGAAGCTGTTCGGTTAATGAAATTTCATTATGAAAGCTGTGGATTAAAGGAAATAGTGAGTTGGCAAATTAGATCTACCCGTTATTTGCCTGTTTTCGTTATTCCCTATGGGGAAATTAATAATCGGCATGTTTTTTGGGGCTATGATGGTGCAGAAGGTCCCTGTAAAGTTGGAATTGAAAGTGCTGAGCCGGGTGGGGATTTTGAACTAACATTGGCAAAAGAAAACTATTATTTTAATTTATATGCAGGTGCATATTTAAATTATTTTAAACCACAGGATCCTAAAACAGCGGAAATAGTTACTCAAATTGAAACAGTGGCTTTGGAATACTATTTTGAAAATTATCAGGCTTTGTTTCAAGGTGAACAGTCGAATCGCCCCAAACCATATGTTGTAAGAAGCTTGGGTAACGGTAAAATAATTAAAACGGTTACACCTAGTGAGTTAGCTAATTATCAGGATTTGTGTGTAGAAAGTAAAAAGCTTTGGCAGGAATTTAGAGAAAAAGGAGCCTTTTTCGCCCCTGAAAAAATGAAGCGTTTAGCCAGATTGGAATGGCATCCTTTTGGTGGGGATAGTTTAATTCGCTTGGGTGAATTAAATCAAGAATATGGAATTATTGTTGATAATAGTACTAAAATATTTCCCGAATTTGCCCGTTTAAATCGCCGGTCCAAAAAAGAAACCCCATTAAAAGAATGGGGTCAGCTAGAGAAGAAAACTAAGCAATATTTGGCTAAAGAGGTTTATGAATATAACCGCTGAATAGGTTTACATTTTCCTTAAAATTTCGATTCTTTGTTCTAGTGGTGGATGAGTGCTAAAAATTGAATCAGTATTAAAATTACGAGTAAAAGGATTAATAATAAAGAGACCTACAGTGGCTTCATTGGCAAAGCCTTCTCGACTGGCTTGTTTAGGTTTTTGGTTAGTGGCTAGTTTTTCTAAAGCTGAAGCTAATCCTAAAGGATAGCCCAACAGGCGAGCAGCGGTAGCATCAGCTAAATATTCACGGCTGCGGGAAAAGGCTAGTTGAATTATTTTGGCAATTAAAGGTGCGAAAATAATGGTTAATAAACCGAGAACAATTAAAATGGGATTGGCATTATTCTTTTCCTGGCGCTGTTTACTACTACCATAAAAAACGGAGCGGCGGACGAAAGCAGCTAAATAAATGATGGTACCAGCTAGGATAATGGCTATACTGGAAAAAAGAATATCATAATTTTTGATATGGGCCATTTCATGAGCTAGAACACCTTCTAGTTCTTCGCGATTCATAATTTGTAAAAGTCCTCGGGTGACGGCGATAGCCGCATTTTCAGGATTCCTGCCGGTAGCAAAGGCATTGGGAATATCAGTTTCAATAATATAGGCTTTGGGTACAGGCAGTCCGGCAGCTATGGCTACTCCTTCGATGGTATGATGTAAATAATGATCTTCATTGGGATTAACCGGATGAGCATTAGCCATTTTTAATAAGATTTGATCACTATAATAATAGGAAAAGAAACTACCAAAGAAAGCCAATAATAGAGCTAGACCACTTAATAGATAGGCACTTTCCGGTGAAAATAGATAACTGATGGTAAAGACCAAAATGGTAATTAATAAACAGAAAAAAATAATGAAGCCTAGGGTTTTTTTCTTGTTTTTTTCAATAAGTTGATAATCACGCATAGCTAAAAACTCACTTTCACAGGTTTTCGTGCTGTTTCATCTTTTAAAGTAAAGAATTCCGCTTCTTTAAAATTAAATAAGTTGGCGATTAAATTGGCCGGAAATTTTTGTCTAGCTACATGATAGTCCATGACTGCATTATTATAGCTTTGTCTAGCATAACTAATTTTATTTTCTGTACCAGCTAATTCCTCCTGAAGCATTAAAAAGTTTTGAGATGCCTTTAAGTCCGGATAATTTTCTGAAACAGCGAAAAGTGATTTTAAGGCTCCACTTAACATATTTTCTGCCTCGGCAGTTGCTGCGATAGTATCAGCATTAAGAAAGGCAGTGCGAGCTTTGGTTACTGATTCTAAAACCTCCTTTTCATGAGCTGTGTAGCCTTTGACGGTTTCGATTAAATTAGGAATTAAATCATACCGTCGTTGTAATTGGGTATCAATTCTGGCCCAATTATTTTTTACTGCATTACGTAAAGTAATTAAACGATTATAGATAAAGATAATGAAAAGTAAGATAAGTGCAAGAATAAGTAAAATAGCTTTCATTTACTGACCTCCTTTTTTTATTATATTATACTCCATAATAGATGATTTAGAAAAGCCTGTGTTTCTTTAAAAAAGGCATTAGTATAAAACCACTGATAAAACCGCCAATATGGGCCCACCAAGCAATAGGACTATTCATGGTCCCTATTCCGTTTATTACTTGGAGGACAAACCAGACAAAAAGAAAAAAGACGGCCGGTATTTGCCGCAGGAAAACAAAGATGAAAACGAAAAAGAGAGTAGTAATTTTAGCCCGTGGAAAAGTAATGAAATAGGCTCCTAGGATGCCGGCGATGGCTCCACTAGCCCCTACTAGAGGTAGGGGTGAATTTATGGCAGTTAAATAATAAATGAGGTTGGCGATTATACCGGTAAATAAATAAAAAAGTAGAAAACGAAAATGACCTAATTTATCTTCGATATTATCTCCGAAAATCCATAAATAAAGCATATTTGAAAGTAGATGAAACCAACTGCCGTGCAGAAAGATGGCAGTAAGTAGAGGGGGATGAAAAAAACCCCATAAGGAATAGTTTTTTATTTGTTCGGTAAGTAAAGCTGGTGTAAAACCATAGTTTAAAATTAGTTGTTCCATTTCTTGGGGTGTACTACTTGCCTGCTGATAAAAGAAATAAAGATTTAAAAGGATCAAACTGATAGTGACTAGCGGAAAAGTGCGGGAGCGGGTACTATCGCGTAAAGGAATCATTTTCTCACCTCTTGTCTATTCTACCATGAAAGGTGAGCGATTATCATTTTCCGGGGCATAAAAAACGGCTTCATTTAAAAGAAAGCTGCCGCGTAAAAGACTTTTCTCCCCAAATTTGTTTTTTATGTGGTCAATGGTTTCATAGAGCTTTTCTTGAGAAGTAAAAAGAGAGGGCTGAAGTGGGCAGTTTTTTAGATTACTTAAGGAAATGCCTAGGGCACGTACCGGTTTAGTGAAAGACCAGTGCTGTTTAAATAAATGAAGGGCTAGATCATAAATAAAGGGGGGATAGGCGGTGGGCTCAGTTAAAGATGTGGAACGATTTATTCTTGTAAAATCAGCACCTTTCACATAAAGGGAAATGGTTTTTCCCTGATAATTTTTAAGTCTGGCCCTGCGGCAAACTGCTTCGGCCAATTCCAAAAGTACTACTTTTATTTCCCCTATTTCAGTATAATCACGAGGTAAAGTAATACGGTGTCCAATGCTTTTTACTTTTTCCGAGGCTTGGGGATCTACAGGGTCGGTATCTATCCCGTGGGCATAGGTAAATAGTTTTTCCCCGACAAGACCGAAACGCTGTTTAAGCAATTCAACCGGAAAATGGGCTAAATCACCGATGGTGCGAATGCCCATATTTTTTAATTTGCTTTCTAGGTGTTTGCCTACTCCAAAAAGTTGTTTAATAGGTAAGGGCCATAATTTTGCGGGGAGATCTTCCCGGGTTAATAAGGTTAGACCATCTGGTTTTTGTAAATTGGAAGCCATTTTAGCAAGAACTTTGGAAGGACCGAGCCCTATGGAACAAAGTAATTGGGTTTCTTTTTTAATTTGTGCCTTTATTTTTTGGGCTGCTTTTAAGGGTGGACCCCAAAGGCCCTCTGTACCAGTTAAATCTACAAAGGCTTCATCAATACTGTAAGGTTCTACTAGAGGACTAAAATCTTGTAATATCTGGAACACTTTTTTTGAAAATTGAAGATAGGCGGGGAAATTAGGTGGACGTAAAATAGCTTCAGGACAATAGATAAGGGCCTCCCTAATAGTCATTCCGGTTTTTACTCCTTTAGCTTTGGCGGTATAACTGGCGGTTAAAACTATGCCGCGGCGTTGTGCGGGATTTCCGGTAATTAGTAAGGGTTGACCCTGTAATTTTGGTTCTAAAACTTGAGTTACACTGGCATAAAAAGCATTCATATCAGCTAAGAGAATAATTCGCGACATTTCAAATACCTGTTTCATAGTTATTTTCTTTAATATATCTAATGAACGGCTGTTTGTCAAGGGCTAGTGCCCAAAATGCGAATATCTTCTAAGCGTAAGTGTAGTCCTTCACTTTTTTCTAAAACAAGATTTACCAGTCCAGTATGATTTAAATTCATCATGCAAAACCCGGGTAAAAAGGTCATGCGGGCACCGAAAATAGGTTCACGTTTAATTTCAGTGGCTATTCCTTCAAAACCAATCATTTGGTAGGCAATTACATCTTTTACTTGGCCTCGACGGGAATATTGTGGACCTACAACCCAAGTGTAAAGCAGCCCAGTAGTTAATTCAGCTTTGAATACCTTTAGGACATGAGGGATTGGACAACCAGCTCCCATTGGCCTACCTAAAACATAATCTCCGGCTTTAATGGACATTTTTTCCACAAGGTCACTGCGAAAAGGTAAAACAATTTTGCGGGCGGAAATTTCTCGGGGTAGAGGTTTAAGAATAAAATCATAGGGATTTCCTAAAAGATCGTGAGGTGAATAAAGGGCATTATTTAAATGGCAATTTGTTTGTTGGGGTTTTTCACGAAAAAAAGGACAATCATCATATGTTTTTTCACCTTGACGGACTAATGTTAAAAAAGTTTTACAATTTTCAACACCACATTGTCCGCAGTTTTTACCTGGTGGCAGCCAATGTTTTAGTTGTTTCATCATTTATTCCCCCCGATACAAATAATCGGCAGCTGAACCATCTAGTTTTTGTACAATCCCGAAATGATGTTTCCAACCGATTTCTTTTTTGCCAATACAGATGGTGCAGGTACCTAAAGGTGGGTTGCCTTTTAAAAGTAAAGTTTCTTTATTTATGGGTGGAGATTTTTCGATTAAATTGTAAAGCCGCTGTAGTGATGTACCTTGTAAAGCATTTGTTTCTAAGAGGATAATATGGGGATGAACTTCTTTGATTTTTTGAATTAAAACTTCGCGTTCGGCTTGACTAATCAGATCAATTTTAGTTACTACGGCGATATCGGCAAGTGAAACCATGGCACCCATTTTTTCCGGGGTGTGGATACCAGCTATGGAGCTTAAAACTATTATACCTAGACCTTGATTGAGATAAGGGGAACAGCGTAAACATAAACCAGCACTTTCAATGATAAAAAGTTCGCTATTATTTTTAGCAGCCCATTCTATGGCATCACCCATCACCATGACACCAGCATGGTCTGGGCAGAGGTCCCCTGAATATACTTTTTTGGTTAAAATATTAAATTCTTTACGCAGTTCAATGTCTTCGAAGGCTTTAATCACATCTATTTTTAAATAAGCTATTTTAATTTTATGACGAAAATGTTTAATAATTTGTTTGGTTAAAGATGTTTTGCCTACAGAGGGGGGACCGGCAATAATTAAAAGTTTCAATACTGAACACCACCTTATTTAATTTTTTAAGCAAAATTGGCACTAACCAGTTCTTGGGTAATTTCATAACCGGCACGTAAATTTTCACGTATAATGCCCATTTTTTGATCAAACTCCAGTAAATTTTGAGCAGCACCAGATTCAGATTCATTTTGGAAAACCATTTTTTTAACGGCCCCATTACTCATAATTAGACGTTTTTTAGTGGAAAGAGCAATAACTGGATCATGAGTTACAAAAATGATGATTTTGGAAGTATTTCTAATGATCTCCAGAACTTCTTGTTTAAAAATCCCCGCATTTTCTATTTCATCTAGCAGGATAATGGGGGCAGCCCCGATTAGTAAGGCATCGGCGATTAGTAGTGATCTGGTTTGCCCACCGGAGAGAATAGTTACTTTGTTGGCTAATTGAATTTTTTCTCCAGTGAATTTATTGGCTAATTCTAGGGTTTGGGTAACTATTTGTCGATTTTTTATTTGTCTGGCACGAGCGTGAATGGTTAAAAATTCTTCAACACTTAAATCGGCAAAACACTTGGTGTTTTGGGTAATCATGGCAATTGGTTTTTGAGCAGGATCATATCTGATTTCATCGGCGGGGATGGCCCCATTGATGAGGACCTGGCGTTGTGTGGCGGTGTCCCCTTGGGCCAAAAGTTCGATATCAGTAATTAAAGCGGTTTTGCCGCTGCCGGTTGGCCCTACAATTGAAATTGTTTCACCGGCTTGTAAAGTAATTTCCTCAAAGGCTTCTGGTATGCCATTTTTATCTTGACCTGGCCAAACGGTAATTTCTTTAATCATAGTTAAGCTCCTTTCTTTGTTAAGCTTCACGACGAATAACGGCATTTTCGTAAATAGGCAGCACGGGGAAAAGACCGCGTAAACAACAATAGGTAATCTCAGACCATTTTCCGGAAGTTAATAATTGGCGACCATTACGGGAGCGGCATAAATAAAAAGGTAAATCATTTTGATATTGGTGATAAAGGGCTAAAGCAGCAAAGGCCTGATCAGAGAAATAAGGGGTAAATTTCTCGGGGAAAAGATGAAGAAAATAGCCCGCACAACAGGTATCTTCTAAAGAATATTCGCCCCGTGTACCGGCACAAACCAAAAGTATTTTATGATTTGTAGGTAGAATTTTTTTAATCAGGAAAGGGGCATTGAGAAAGGAACCAATATAAATACGCTGAGCGTTTTTTATTTTGTTCAAGGCAGGAATACCATTAGTAGTGGAAAGGATAACTGTTTTTTTATTAATTATGCCTGGTGTATATTCAAGTGGTGAATTACCTAAATCAAAACCAGCTATTTTTTTTCCGTTTTTTTCCCCACCTAGGACTAGTTGGGGATTTGCTTTTTTTAGTTGTAGGGCTTTAGCAGGATTAGTTAGGGGAATAATTTTATGGGCCCCTTGACTTAGTGCTGTAATGATTGTTGTTGAAGCCCGAAAAACATCAAGCATAATTACAATTTTGTTTTGAGTAAGAAGTGGGGTAAGTTCCGTAAAAGTAAAAGATAAATGAACTGGCATTGTGCTATTCCTTGATTTGGGGGGTAAAGTTGGCTGCCAGTATCAAGGTGTCAGCACGCAGGCCACTTCTTAGGGCTTCTACTGCTAGTAAGTTTTGGGGATGAATATTACCGAGATTAACTTCTGGGCCAAAAGCATGAATTAAAGCAATTTGTTGTTTTTTAAGAGGTGCTTCCCAGATGATTTCATGGGGATGAGGAAAATGTTTAAGTAAGTTTTTTAAGCGGGAAGGTTTTATTTCCCCTTGTTGATTATAAATAGCGGAGTTTTTGCCGCTTTCCCGGGCTTCAATAATTATCTTTTGGGCCCCATTATTTAAGTCTTGGCTGCCTTGTTTACCTAGTTTACGTGTGGCAAATTTAGTGCCAGGCATTTTTTTACCTAGTTCTGTAAGTACGGTTAAGCCCTGTTTGCTTGCTTGTTTAATACATTTTTCGCGTTGTGCGGGTGTTAAATTAATGAGACCATCGGAAATTTCGATGGTGTTAAACCCTAAATGTACTAATAATTTTAAATAGGCTTCATATTGTCCTTGTAGTAAAGCAATTTCGGTAAGAGTACCTCCTGGATAAATTTCTACTTGATGGGCCTGACAAAATTTAATTTTGGTTTGTAATAATTGAGGTTGATAAAGTAGGGATGTACCGAAACCTAATTTTAAGTAATCGAGATATTCCCCAGCAATTTCCAAAAGGTCTTGTAATTCGCGTAAGCCAAGCCCGGTATCTAGGACCATAGTAATTCCCTTTTGACGGGGCTTAGCTGGCCTTTTGCCAAGGGGGTGGTTGATTAAATGTGTCAGCATAGAATTTTACGCTCCTTTACATTTTGTGCGGACTTACTCTTTATGATATGCACTTATAAAAATGGGAAGTGCCTGTTTGCTTGAAAATGGTCAACCTTAAAAATTAAATTTTGGAAAAAGACTATTGGATAAGCATAATTTCGCCAGGATTTTCAAAAGCTAGTATTAGCTATGTAAAAAGGATGAATTTAATTGAAAGACAAGTCAAGTTTTTGGAAAAGGCTAAGCCAAGTCTTTACTTTTCAGGATTTAAAAATAGAAAAAGGTAGTATATATGACCAGCAAGAATCTATGGAGGAAAAAAAAATACCTGCCCAGATGACTTTGAAAAAACCTGTACGGGCAAGTAAGACTCCATTAGTTTTGGCTGATCAAAAAAAGCAGGATAGTTCTTTGGATCCTCAAAAATTGCGGGTTAGTTCTTGTTTGGAAAAAAACAAGGGTTATTTACAGCAATTATATGTTTTACCTAAAAATAAGGATATTATTGTACGTGAATTTTATTTAGATTTGGATCCCCCTACTCCGGCCTTATTAGTTTTTATTGATGGTTTAGCGGAAAAGGAAACTATTAATAACGCGATTTTAAAACCTTTAATGGTCTTTTTGCGGGGAAAAAAATTGGAAAATGATGACTTGATTACATATATTCAGGAACATCTTTTGCCAGGTCATGAAGTAGAAGTGGCTGAGGATTATCAAACTATTTTGGAAGGTATTAATTATGGTGATACCGCAGTTTTTGTTGAAGGTTGTGCTAAAGCTTTAATTGTAGAAACAAAAGGTTGGGAAAAGCGAGCTATTGATAAACCGGAAATCGAGGAAGTTATTTTAGGTCCTAATGAAGCCTTTAATGAAACTATACGCAGTAATACGGCTTTAATTAGAAAAAATTTACGAAACGAAAAATTAATCACGGAAATGATAAAAGTGGGAGCACGTAATCGTATTGATGTTGCGGTTATGTATTTGGATGATTTAACTAATCCGCAATTGGTGGAACTTGTCAAGAAGAGGATTAGTTCCCTAAATGCCGATTATATTAGTGTTTCTAGTGTTTTGGAACAATTTATTGAAGATAATCCTTTTTGTCTTTGTCCCCAATTATTATCTACTGAAAGACCGGATCGGGTGGTTTCTTTTTTAATGGAAGGTCATGTAGCTGTTTTGGTAGATGGTGCACCTTTGTCCTTAATTGCTCCAGTAACCTTTTTTTCTTTAATTCACAGTCCTGAGGATTATTATTTACGTTTACCTTATGGTAACTTTATTCGTTTTTTACGGATTTTAGCTATTTTAATTACTTTGTTAATTCCTGGAATTTATGTAGCGTTGGTTACTTTTCATCAAGAAATGATTCCAACGGAATTACTTTTAGCCATTGCCGCTTCACGTGTACCGGTACCTTTCCCCACTATTTTTGAAGTATTTTCCATGGAATTTGCTTTTGAGCTTATTCGTGAGGCTGGTGTGCGGATTCCCGGAATTATCGGTAATACGATTGGTATTGTGGGAGCCTTAATTTTGGGTCAGGCAGCTGTAGAGGCCGGGATCGTGAGTCCTATTTTGATTATTGTGGTAGCGATTGCCGGTTTGGCTTCTTTTGCCGTTCCCAATTTCTCACTTTCTTTTTCCTTACGACAAAGAAGATTTATGTTTACCATTTTGGCAGCCATTTTTGGTTTTTTTGGTATTGCCGGTGGGTTATTCGTTTATTTGACTAACTTAGTTAATACTAAGTCATTTGGGGTTCCTTATTTAGCTCCTTATAGTCCTCAAGTAAAAACCAGTCCAGATGTATTCTGGCGGGGTCCGCTTTGGTCTATGGAAAAAAGGCCTCCTTATTTAAAATCACAGGATCAACAACGTCAGCCTAATATTAGCCGTGGTTGGTTAAAAAAGGTAAGAAGGGGCAAAAAAGATGAATAAGGAGCTTATTAATAGTTCAGCAGCAACGGCATTTATTATAGTTGTTATTGGTTCAAAGGCTTTTTTGGGTTATCCGCGTTTGGTAACAGACTGGGGATTAACAGCTGGGTGGTTAATTGTTATTTTTAGTGGTCTTTTGACGCTCTTTTTTTGGCAAATAATAATTAAAATCCTGGCCCGTTTTCCCGGAAAGTCAATTACAGAGATTACACAAATTGTTTGCGGCCCCTTTTGGGGGCTGGGTATTAATTTAGCTGTTTTTTCTTATAGTATTTTAGAAACTAGTATTTTTTTACGTCTGTTTAGTGAAGCTACTAATCTTTCTATATTAACGGAAACACCAGTTAAAGTTATTGCCTTTATTTTTATTTTAGTGGCCTGGCTGGCGGTTCACTATGGAATAGAAGTGGTGTGTCATGCAGCCCTTTTTTCTTATGTAATTTTATCGGTGGTGGTGGCCTTGGTTTTGATTGCCCTTTATCCTTGTTATGATTTTAAACTATTATTTCCTCTAGCTGGGGCGGGTGTTGGACCTTTAATCATTAATAGTTTTTGGGGAATTACTGGTTTTGCCGAAGTCGTAATGTTGGCCTATTTGGTACCCCATTTTTCGTTTGATTTACAGAGATTAAAAAAGGTGGGTAACTTTGGAATTAGTTTTTTACTCTTTTTTTTCACGGCGATTACCATCATTTATTTAATGACTTTTCCGGTGCCCATAAATTCTGAAGCCCTAGTACCTTTTTATCAATTAAGTAGAAGTATTTTCTTGGGACATTATTTTCAAAGAGTAGAGGCTTTTTTTCTTATTTTTTGGGATTTTACGGGTTTTTTAAGAATTGCGGGTGGGCTTTTGGTGGGTAGTATAATTTTGCGAGATACGTTAAAATTACCGATTTATCGGCCCTTGTTTCCTTTACTTTGTTTAATTATTTTTAGTTTGGCTTTTCTTTTGCATAATATGATGGAAGTAGTACAGTTTGAAGGTGAAATAAGGCTGCGTTATGGTTGGTTAGTCATTTTTGGCATTCCTTTTTTTGTAGGTTTATTGGCACTTTTGTTGCGTAAAAAGGATGGTGCTGCTGATGTTTCGTAAACTAAGGTTTTTGTTAATTATTGCTTTTCTTTTACTTCCTTTACAGGGTTGTTGGGGTATGCGTGAGATCGATGAAATGGGCTATGTTTTATTAATGGGTATTGATAAAGGTAAGGAAAATATGGTAAAGGTTACTTTTCAGATTGCACTTCCCAAACCCTTAGGTGAGGAGGGTTCAGGGGATGAAGTCTCTACAGAAATAGTGGAAGTGGAGGCAGCTTCACTTTTTGGAGCTGAGCAATTATTAAATACATTTGTCAGTAAACATATTACCTTAATTCATGATACTACTGTGGTTGTTACCGAGGAAATAGCTCGTGAAGGTTTGGCTAAATATATTAATCCCTTGGTCAGGAGTAGGGAAATAAGGCGGACTAATTATTTATTGGTGGTTAAGGGTAAAGCCAATGATTTTATAGAAAAAAATAGGGGATTGGTTTTTGAAAAATATCCTTCTCGTCAGCTTGATATTTTAATGGCGTCATCTCATTTAACTGGTATTATGTATAAATCTGATATTCATATGTTTTATAGGGCGTTAAAATCACCGGGGCGGCAGCCTGTTTTAGCTGCAGTAGGTATAAGCCAGAATGTGGAGGCGAAAGCTAGTGATGAAAGCAAAATAGAGGAAATTAAACGTGAAAATGCTTATTTGCCTGGTGAAATACCGCGTAAAGGTGGTAATAAGATTGATGTAATTGGTCAAGCGGTATTTAAAGAGGAACGTTTGGTTGATTTTTTAAATGGAGAGGAAACACGTTTTTATCAAATGGTAACAGGTGAATTTAGGCAAAGTATTTTTAGTTTTCCCGAACCGGGAAGTGCTGGTAATTTTATCATCGTCATGAAAATTAGAAAGGCTTGTTCTCCTGATATTACAATAACGGCCGATGAACGGAAAACAACTATTAAAGTGAAACTTTTTCTAAATGGGGAAATTATGTCGATTCAAAGCGGAAAAAATTATGAAATCGGTCCTTTGGGTAATGAGCTGGAAAGACATATCAGTGGTTTAATTACGGCTGGTGTATCACAGTTAATTAAGAAAACTCAAAAGGAATATTATAGTGATATCTTTGGTTTTGGGGAATTTACTCGCCATTTTTTTTGGACTTGGGAAGAATGGGAAAATTATCAGTGGCTAGAGAAATATCCTTATTGTGCAGTTGAGGTACAAACCTTTTTTAGAATACGGGATCCGGGAATGATGTCTCAAACTACCAGTTCTGATAATTAGGGGGATGAAATTTGTTTTATAAACTTGTTTTTTTATTAATAGCAGTTATTGTTTGTTTTTATACTTTTACTTTTGCCCATTGGCTGTGGCGGGAAAAAATGACTAAACAAGCTTGGGGTGTTTTTTTCTTGACCCTATTTTCTTTAATCTATTTTTTGCTTTATGTGGCTTTAATTCCGAGATAGGAGCATTTAGCAGAGCCCTGCATATGATATAAAGTAGAGAATATTTATAAAGGGGAGACGGTTTATGCAATATGTGGTAAGGACAAATGATTCCCTAGCTATAATTGCTCAAAGATTCGGAACAACAGAAGCGGAAATTAGACAGATTAATAATCTCACTGATGTGGACCAGGTTTCACCAGGACAGGTATTGACAATTCCAGTAGGTGGGACACAAACTTGTCCGCGACTACAGCGCGGTTCCCGCGGTGAGTCGGTGCGAACCCTGCAAAGGCTTTTAAGAAATGAAGGCTTTAATCCAGGAGCAATTGATGGTTGGTTTGGAGAAAATACTGAAAGGGCGGTAAGGCGTTTTCAAGTTCGCAGTAGAATTCCTGAAACAGGAATAGTTGATGTACGGACTTGGGAAGCCTTAGGTATGGTTTGTACTCCCATTACCCCACCACAAGAATTCTTTTGCCCGGTATTAAGGCGTGGGGAGCGGGGGTCTGCGGTTAGGTTTCTACAGGAATCATTAAGAAAGCGTCGGGTTTATGGAGGACCACTTAACGGTATTTTTGATGCTCGCACAGAACAAGCGGTAAGGCAATTCCAGCAGAGAGAAGGTTTAGCTGTTACCGGTATAGTAAGAGGACTTACTTGGCGGGCTTTGGGAGTCACCTGTG
>DUTS01000004.1 GCA_012841935.1 Clostridia bacterium | reverse complement strand
CGCCTAAACCTGCCAGTTCACTTTGCAAAAGTTCATTAAACAACTGTTTTTCTTTTGTAGCAGGAACCTTAGTTTTTGCTGATTCTCGATGTGGTTGTATAGGTTGCGGAATCAAAAAAGGTTTTTCAACCATGCTCATCACCTACTTTATTGTTTTGATTTGGGTTAATTCAACTTCTTGAGCTTCGATTACGGCCACATAATAACCATCTTTTTGTGTAAGTGCACTGACACTACCGCTTTTTTCAATTCCATTTTCTAAATAAGTAACCTCACGCCCTAAGAGCTCCAAACCTTGTTTCAAACTACCTAGGCCCAGAAGTAATTCCCCTAAAGCAAACATATTAGCCTGTCCGCTCTGTTGTGTTTCCAAAACCGCCGCTAATCCCTCTTCCACAGTATTATTTAAATTCTGCATTTGTTCCAATGCTGACATTTGTGCCATTTGTGCAATAAAATCGCGATCATTCATCGGTTCCAAAGCATCCTGATAACGAAGTTCAGTAATTAAAAGCTTAAGAAAATCATCTTTATCAAGAATATTCTTCCCCCAAGAAGTTTGCTGAGCAGGAATTGATTGATATCCGTCTAAAGCAATCTGCATTAATTTCACTCCCTTCTAAACTAAGTAATCATAAGCACTCAATCGCAAGCTAGTAGGCTGAAAATCCGTACAAGCACTTATTTCCTTTTTTTCCTGTGACCAACTGTTTTGCTTTTTTAATTCCCAAATAGGTTCCTGATCTGATTGGCTTTGTTTTAATTGTTCTCCCCCAATATCAACATTTAAACCGGCAAAAGGAATGTCCTGTTTTAAAAATGATTGTCTAAGATTATCTAAATTACTTTCTAAAAAACTGCGTACCACAGGCTGTTCAACTAAAAATTTAACAGAAACAGCCCCCTCCTCTACAGATAACTCAACAACCAACTTACCTAATTCTTTAGGTTTTAAATGAATTACTATTTCTTTTTCACCATTAACCTCAAGCAATGGTTTTATTTCTTTAAAGATCACTTCCGGTAAATCCCGAACTAAATTAGGTGTACTTAATTCAATTTTTTCAGGTACTGTCTCTTGACTAAAGGGAGTACTAATTTGGTTAATTTGATTTAATTCCTCTGGAATTATTTTTTCTACAAAATTACTTTCCTTTTCCATTAAAAACTCGATCCCTTCTTCTTGATGCCAAAGCACTCTCTCCGAAAATTTAATTTCCGGCAGTTCTTCGCTAGATAAATTCTCCGGAGCTTCAAAAGAAGTACTTTCTCGCAAACTCATTTCAGTTAACCATAGGTTATCAATTTCCACAGGCTCTACTTGCATACTTTGATGTGTTTCCTGAAAAACAGTTTCCGCCAATTTAGGTAGCACAACATCTTTTTGTTCTAAAGGTTCATTCTTCTTTTCTTGGATAAAAAACTTTAATTCCTGAAAAGACAGATCATTATCTAATGGACAAGTTTTTTCCTTTAGCAATCCATCTGTTACAATTTGTTCTTTTGGGATAAGCGGATTTTCCGGTAGAAACAAACCAGGCAATAAATTATTTAACTCTGGCTGCTTAATCACTTCTTTTAATTTAAGCAGTTCTTCTTCCGACTGTTCCTCTTCACCCAAGAGACCTAACAACATTTCCATAAATTCCGGATTCTGTTCCACAGAACCAAAAAGCGGGATTAACTCCATTGTATTCATTGGCATAAGTGCCCCGATGCCTTCCACTTTTTTCACCTCCTTTCACTAGTTAAAAACTAGGGAATTTGTTTATTTAATAACAATTGTGTTATTAACGCCGCACGATAGGGATCCATTAAAGCAATTATTTTAGCTGTTTGCTTTTTATCCAATAAAGCCAAAATAGTGACTACCATTTCATCATCCAAATTATCCATAATTCTAACCACAGCATCAGGTTTCATTTCCTGATAATAAGCAGCTAAATCTTCAGTATTTATCAGCTTGGTTTCTTGTTTAGCAATTTGGCCTTTTATTTCCGTTAATTCAGTTTGTAGTTCCGTAATTTGTTCCAATAATTTTGTTTTTTCCTGTTCAAGAATGGTTAACTGATAAGTTAGCTCCTTTTTTTCCGCTCTTAATTGCTCATTTTCTGTTTCCAAAGGTGAACCGATCAACCCAATATCAACGGCATCTTCTCTACCTATTTGAGGGAAAAGTGTATTTAAAAATCCACTATGTTTAGCCGCTAAAAAACCTGCCCCCAACATAATCAAGCTAATAATTAAAATCAACATAAGTATTCTCTTCATTTTAACCACTTTGCCTTCTGGAGGAATTTATTGCTAATTCATCTAAAAAGTTTTCCTCCTTTTTCTTTTCAACCAAACGAAAACGCCATTGCTGCTTTTCCCGCAATTTCGTTAATATTTTTCTTTCCTTCATAGCTGCCCTTAATTCCGCTTGTGCATTAGTCAATTTTTGCCGACAAGTTTCCAGTTCAGCTGTCAATTGTAGTAGTTTTTGTTTTTGTAAACTCAAATAATTTTTATAAACAACAATTCTTTCTATAGATACAATTTTCTCCAAAGAAAGGCGATATTCCTCTTCTTTTTTATCCATATTTTGCTTTAATTTCATTTTTTTTTGTTCAACTGTTTGTAAAGCCATTAAACAACGACTAACTTCTTCTAGGCATAATTTTTCTTTATGTTCACGCAAACGGAGTACCTTAGCTAATCTAAATTTAAACATTTATATCCCGCTCTTTTCTAATGATTTCCTGATATAAATCTTTTAATATTTGTATAGTTTGTTCGCTTTTAAAAGCTTCCTGAATCTCCTGTTGCAAAAACTGATTAATCTGCTCAATAAAGCAAATTGCCAAATCAATTTGCAAATTACTACCTTTTTGATATGCCCCTACATCAATTAAATCCTTTGCTTCGGAATAAATAGCTAACAATTTTTTTATTTTTGTGGCTGCAACTTGATGTTCCGAATCAACAATATTCAACATAACACGACTAATACTATTTAAAACATCTACAGCAGGGTAATGACCCAAAGAAGCCAAAGCACGCGATAAAATCAAATGACCATCCAAAATACCTCGAACAGCATCACTGATAGGTTCATTGAAGTCATCTCCCTCCACCAAAACTGTATAAAGTCCCGTAATACTACCTTGAACATCTGTACCCGCTCTTTCCAAAAGTCGAGGGAGTAAAGCAAAAACAGAGGGGGTGTATCCCTTTGTGGCCGGCGGCTCACCTACAGCCAGACCTATTTCCCTTTGGGCCATGGCAAAACGTGTAATTGAATCCATAAGTAAAATGACGTCTTTTCCTTGATCACGAAAATATTCAGCAAGGGCTGTAGCTAAAAAAGCCGCCTTTACCCTTACAATAGCCGGTTGATCCGAAGAAGCCACTACCACCACCGATCGGTCAATTCCGGCCTTTAAATCATTTTCCAAAAACTCGCGCACCTCACGACCTCGCTCACCAATCAAAGCAATAACATTAACATCAGCACTGCTATTGCGGGCAATCATTCCCAAAAGAGTGCTTTTCCCCACACCACTTCCCGAAAAAATACCCAGCCTTTGCCCTTTGCCACATGTTAAAAGACCATCAATAACCTTTATACCCAAAGATAAATTTTCCGTAATTCTTTTTCTTTTTAAGGGATGGGGGGAAGATTCCAACAAAGGATACTCACTTTCCCATTTTAAAGCACCCTTATTATCCAAAGGACGTCCCAAACCATCTAGTACACGACCTATAATTTCCGGCCCAACTTTAACTTTAAAAGACTGATTAACCGCAGTTACTAAATCACCGGGAGCAACCCCGGCTAAATCACCCAAAGGCATTAATAAAGTTCTTTCGCTTTTAAAACCAACTACCTCAGCGGGAATAACACCCTGTTTGCTTTGAATGTATACCAACTCACCAACTCCCGCACGCGGCCCCCGGGACTGAATGGTTAAACCAATAATTTCGGTAACCAAGCCCCGAAAATGTAAAGGGTTAGCATTGTTTACTCTGTTTTTTAATTTTTCAAAGTTCAACATGACGGTTTTCTTCCTTTAACACTTTCTCCAAAATGGATAATCTTTCACCTAAACAGGCATCGATAAATCCCTGCTCAGTTTCAATTAAACAACCACCAGGCTCTATAGTAGTGTCACCTTGAAAGCTAATTTTTCCCGGTGCCAAATTAGCCGTATCTATAGAATTTAAATAAGGTAGATGTTGAGGATTAACCTTAATAATTAATTTTTCGCTTTCCCCAGCTACTTGCAAAACATTTTTTACAATCTCAGCAATAATTTCCGGTTTACTATTTACCAATGTACCGATAATTTTTTCTACAATCAATAAAACTAAATCAATAACTTCGTTAGCTTTTTTTTGTAAAAATACTTCTTGATAATTACCCAAAAACACTAACATTTTTTCTATATCCTTAAGCAAAATTTCCATTTCTTCCTGTCCTGCGGACAGTCCAGCTTGATAACCCGACTGTTTTCCCTGTTGAAATGCTTCTGCCCTTATTTTTTCGCTTTCCATTTTAGCATGAGATTTTATTTCCTTTGCCTCTTTTTGGGAAGAAGCAATAATATGAGCAGCACGCTGTTGAGCCTCATTAACCAATTCGGCTAAAAGAAGCTTAGTTTCTTCATAAAGTGACAGTGCAGTTGTCTCGTCAAAATCAATATTATCAGGCTCAACTTGCTTTTCAATTTGCTTAACAAAAGATGATTTAATTATTTTACTCAATAATCTCATCTCCCTCACCACGGGAAATGATTATTTCACCGGCCTCCTCAAGTTGACGTATTATCGTCACAATTTGCTGTTGTGCTTCTTCTACATCACGAAGGCGCACTGGACCTAGGAAAACAATTTCCTCCTCCAACATCTCGGCCGCACGTCTAGACATATTCTTTTTAATCTTATCTTTAACTTCTTCACCCGCACCCTTGAGGGCCATTGCCAGATCCTTACTATCAACCTCACGCAAAACCAATTGCACACTGCGGTCATCCATTTTAATGATATCTTCAAAAATAAACATCAGCTTCTTAATTTCCTCGGCTAAAATAGGGTCTTGAATTTCTAAGGTTTCTAAAATTGTTTTTTCAGTGGCCCGATCAACATTATTTAAAATTTCTACTATAGAATTTATACCACCTGCACTAGTGTAATCCTGAGCCCCCAAAGAACTAATTTTTCTTTCCAAAGTATTTTCTATTTCTCGCAGTATTTCCGGTGAAGTACTATCCATAATAGCGATTCTTCTGGCCACTTCAGTTTGGCGTTCACTAGGTAAAGCTGATAAAATCGCCGCAGCTTGCTGGGGTTCCAAATAAGACATAATCAAGGCAATTGTTTGGGCATGTTCCCCCTGAATAAAATTTAACAACTGACTAGAATCCGTTTTTCTAATAAAATCAAACGGTTTTATTTGTAAATTAGAAGAAAGACGATTAATAATCCGGATAGCTTTTTCAGTTCCCAAAGCGTTTTCTAAAACCTCTTGGGCATATTCAATGCCACCTTGAGAAACATAATGAGCAGCCATATAAAGCTCTGTAAATTCTTTGGCTACCTTTTCCATTTGTAAATTATCAACATTACGCATACCGGCAATTCCCAAAGTGAGTTGTTCGACTTCTTCTTCATTTAAATACTTCATTACTTCAGCGGATTTTTCGGGTCCCAAAGCAATCATAAAAATAGAAGCTTTTTGATGCCCCGATAACTGTTGTAATTTTTCCAATCAAACCACCCCTAATCCTCTGATAGCCATGTCTTTATTATTTTTGCCACCTCTTCGGGAGATTTTTTTACTAAAGCCTCAACTTGTTCTTTAATAGCTTTTCTTGCCTTAGCCTCTGGTGATAATGACAGCATAACTTCTGGTGCAGCATCACTAGCCGCACTTATTTCGGCTTGCTGTGCTAAATAACGTTCTTTTTCCAAAGCCGCCTCTCGCATACGCCTAAAAAGATAAATTCCCACTCCTAAAAAAAGAACTGCTAAAAGTGGACCCCGTAATGTTCTTAAATAAGCCATCCTGCGTTCAAAGGATTCCCTTTTGGCTAACTCCTCAGCCAATCTTGTCGTTTCATCAGCATTAAAAGGCATTACTACCAAAGAAACCTGATCACCTCTATCGGTATTTACACCCGCAGCATCTGCCACGACCTGCCTGATTCCTGCTTCTTCCTCTGGGGTTAATTCCCCATCCAAAAGCACTGATAAGGAAATATTAGTAATTTTGCCGGGGGCAACGACTCTTTTTTCGGTAATTTTACCTGCTTCATAATTACGTAAGGTTTCCGTTAATTCATGTTCATTAGTACCCACACCCGTATCCCCATAACTAGGTCCCAACATATTAGCATCCGCAGGATTACCCCCAGGAGACTGAGAAGTACCACTAGAACTTTCTTCTTTAATCTGTTCACTAATAATGAAAGGTTCTTCATATCTTTCAGAATGTGTTTCTATTTGATCAAAATCCATGGCTACACTAGCCCTAACCACAGCTTTTCCCGTACCTAATATTTTTTCCAGCATCGATTGTACCGACCTGGAGATTTCATTTTCATATTGCTTTTTTAAAGCCAATTGATTCATTGTGGCCCGTGTAGATCCCCCCAAAAGATCATCCATCAAATCTTCGGAAAGTAAATTGCCATTAACATCCATAACAGTAACATTTTCCGGCTTTAATCCTTCTACACTATGACTTACAAAAGCCATAATTGATTTTACCTGTTCAGGTTTAAGACTGGCATAAGGTTTCAATCGCAAAAGAACAGAAGCCGTAGTTTCTTTTTCATCACGTACAAATAATGATTTTTCCGGTAAAACTATATGCACCTTAGCTGATTCTACCGCTGAAAGATTTTCTATTGTACGTGTTAATTCCCCTTGTAAAGCAATTAAATATTTTACTCTTTTATCTGTATCGGTTTCCCCAAAGCGAGTTTCATTAAAAGACTCAAAGCCAACTACTCCTTTTAAATTAACCTCTCCGGCCATATCAAGTCTTAACTGATACTTATCCTCGGCATTTACAAGAATTGTTTTCCCCTCATCGACTAATTGATAAGGAATTTTACTTTCCTTTAATTTAGTCGTTAAAGCACTAGCATTTTCAGGACTTAATCCCGAATATAGTACTTCCATTTTAGGTTGTCTTAAAAACAGCATGGTCAAAACAATTATTAAAAACAAAAGAACCGTGATTAAAATCGTGGCTTTTTGTCCCTTGGTAAACTTCTTCCAAATGCTATTTATTTGCTCTTGTAATTGAGCCCCCAAATTCATTATCTCACCTCAAGGTTTACACCTGCATTCTCATAAGTTCTT
>DUTS01000003.1 GCA_012841935.1 Clostridia bacterium | reverse complement strand
TTTTTAGTGGAAACGGTAACAACGGCTGAAAAATTTGTTTAGCATAAATTTGCGAGAAATACAATTGCAGGAGTTAAGAAAGAATTTATTTATAAAGATGAAAGGGCCATTTTGGTAAGGGCGGTAGTCGTTTTTAAAAATGGTAGTGACTTGTGTTTTGAAAGACCCAAGTTTGATGAAGATGGAGACACAAGGGGGTTTGTGAAATTTTTTGAATTATTGTAGTGGCTGTTTTGCTCAAAACAAGATATGGGGAGGGTGTATAGATGGTGTTATGCGTTAAATGGCTCGTTGATTTGTCACAAGGGCCATTTTGGGGGATTATAAGTGTTATGATAGGGGGTTTTATTACTTGGGTGGTTGCGAGAATTTATTATGTTAAAGCTGGAAAGGAATTGAAGGAAGAAAGTAGGGAGGTTAGGGTGGCGATAGGGATCCTAGGGGAAAGTCTTAATTCAGGACCAACGGTGGATAAGATATTAATCAACGAGGAAAGAATCCCGACCGGTTTACAAAAAATTGCCGGGGTTAATTTTAGTGGTGAAGGTACACTTACTGTTAATGCCGAGGTGGTTAAGGGAAAAACTTAGGGTTGAGTTGTACAAAACTATATTAAGATTATTTACAAGGAGCCGGTATGGGGCGAGGGGACAGGTTATTCGTCCTACTGGGAAACCTTAAGGCATATCAAGCTACGGTAGCCGAAATTAGGATTGAGGAATATTTAGGCAGATGATGTTATAATGAAATAAATGGGCGTTTAAATGAAAGGGAGGTAAACGTAAATGACTACTACCTACACTAAAAAGGAAGTTATAAGTAAGGTGGAAGAATATTTATGGCCAGGCAAGATTAACGAACTATATTCAGAGGGTTTTGTAAATTATCGGGGGATCACATCGGATACCAAGGAAAAATATACCGAAGTTATAGCATCACATTTGTTGGAACAATTGGAAAGGCTAAAGCAAATTGATCCTGTAGAGAGAACCGATTCCTACAAGGTCTCCCGTAAGGGAACAACCCCTAGAGAAGCCGATGGCCGCAAATGGGAACAGGAAGAACAACGTATTGCCATGAAACTTTTCAATAATAAAACTTTACAGCTCTTTAGTAAGATTCTTCATTACCAAACTCCTCTAGGGGATGGTAGGGGGGCAGCCATTGATCTTTTGGCAAGGGATACGGACAGTGTATATATTCTGGAATTAAAGGGACCTAAGAGTAAAGAAACACTTCTGCGCTGTGTTTTGGAAATATACACATATTACCTGATGTTAGATCATGAAAAATTGCTTCGGGATTTCAAGATCAAAAATAATCCGGCATTACGTAAAGGTGTACTTATCTTTAAAAATAGCCGGGCATATACCGATTTTACTGACCATAAAATACGCCTATTGATGCGGGAACTTGAAATAGATTTCTTCGTTTTAAACGAAGATGCAAATCAAATTTTAGAAACACACTATTTCAACGAAATATGAAAGGGGAGCAAATGGCTAAAATAATTAATGAAAAGAACCGTAGCTCAGGTCTCGGGGTCCAAAGAAAGGAATTTGCCGATGAGGGCGATTATCCATAGGGGTAGCAAGGAAATAGGGGGTACATTTCTGGAGCTTCAGTCTGGGACTGGTAGGATTTTGCTTGATGCCGGCTATCCGCTATTTCTTAACAACGAGCCCATCGATGACTCCGTGGCATTACAAGATCCGGATGTTCTTCTTGGGCTAGGTGTGTTGCCCGACATTAAGGGCTTGTATCTATGGGATAGCCCTAAATTCGACGGAGTTGTTATTTCCCATGCCCATCTTGACCATTATGGGCTTTTAAGGTTTGTTAACCCGGACATCCCTGTTTACCTATCAGCAGGAACGTTTAAGCTAATTCAGCTTTCAAATATTTTCCATCTAATAGACGAAATTGCATTAGAAAATTATGACATAAGGATATTTGAGATGCACGAACCGTTTTCTGTTGGTGCCTTTAGAATTATGCCCTATCTTATGGACCATTCGGCCTTTGATGCTGCAGCATTTGAGGTATCAAGCCTCGGAAAAACCATTTTATATACTGGGGATTTTAGGAGCCACGGGCGAAAAAATATCTGCTTTGATATATTTATTAACAAGGCCAGGAAAAATGCCGACATACTTTTTATCGAGGGAACCAAATTAGGGCAGCAAAATGAAGAAGTATTGACAGAGCGGGAGCTTGAAGAGCAGATAATTATAAATTCAAGGGATATAGCCGGCCCAGTTCTATTCCAATCATCAAGTCAAAACATAGACCGCCTAGTAAGTTTCTACAGAGCCGCATTGCGGTTAAGAAGGATTTTCATCGTTGACATATACACAGCTAATATTCTATATGAACTTCGCCAGCTCGGGAATCAGTTACCCTATCCCTCAGCAGCATACAAAAACATAAAGGTATTCTACCCTTATCAGTTAACCAAAAAGATATTTAGTAAAATTGGAGAAAAATATGCAAAACGATTTTCGCCATACCACATCTCCAAAACAAATTTGCAAAAGCAAGAAAAAAATATCGTAATGACGGTGCGGCCTTCTATGAAACGGGATTTGGAAACAGCAGGGCTGAGAAATGGATTATTTGTATATTCCCTGTGGCATGGATATCGTGATAGCGGCTATCAGAAAAAGTTTGAGGGTTATTTAAAACAGGTGGGTTTTGCTATGCGGTTTCTCCACACAAGTGGGCATGCAACTATTACTGATATTGAAAAATTAATTGATAAACTGCAACCTAAAAAAGTGGTGCCTATTCATTCTATGGCCCCTAACGCCTTTGCCTCAATTACAGATAAGGTTATTTTTATTGAAGATGGTAAAATGTTTAAGGTTTAGATAGAAACCATAACCTGCCCCGTGGGAAAGCAGTCAATTAAGCACTCTCCCACGGGGCGGTGTTTTCATGAAATGGGACAAGGGGTCAGCACATTTGCCCTCTATTTACTGGTAAGTAAAGGGAAGGCGTAAACGTGAGGACACCATTCCCACCTCCTCGTATAATAAGATTTAGGGAAATATTTTAGGTTCTTTTTTCCCTACTGAACCTTGAAAACTAAATAATAGAATTTAAACTTGGATCCTGATGTATATTCCTGGATAATAGAATCATGGAAAAGGATCTATCAGGGAAAAGACTTACGCCCCCTGTAGTTTGACTACATTTAAAGATTGTCTCCCGGGCCAG
>DUTS01000002.1 GCA_012841935.1 Clostridia bacterium | reverse complement strand
CCCGACCACCAAATTCATTGGGACAAGCACAAAATAGTTTAGTCCGTGTTTTTAATTCAGCATGAATTTCCAAGCCGATGACCGCTTCCCAATTTTTACTCATTTCTACCCCCCTCTAGCTCAATAAAATAACCGAGCCTAAACAAAGTCTCCTCATCAAAAGCCCGACCTAACAACTGTATCCCCTGTATACCCCAAGGCAGAGTTAAGGCAGGCAAACCACTTAAGTTAGCCAACACAGTCAAAAACTTACCTGTTTCCACTTCCTTTTCGCCAAATTTAAATTCCGGGCAGGTAGTTGTCGGTAACAATAGGACCTCACATGACTGCAAAACTTCTTCCAATTGAGCTTTAATTAAAGCCCTTACTTTTAAGGCTTTTAAATAATAAGGTTCATACTGTTTTTCACTTAAAAGATATGTACCTAAAAGTATTTGTTCCTTTACTTTTTTCCCCAAACCGGCTGCCCGGGTTTTTTTAAATTGTTCTTCTATATTTTCCGCTCCAATTTGCCAACCATAACGCACCCCATCATAACGGGCTAAATTAGAACTGACTTCAGCCGCTAAAATAGTCTGAAAAACCGCCTCCACAACTTCTTTTCGTGGTAGAGACACTTCCCGACACTCTATACCTTTTTCTTTTAAAATAGTTACCACTTCTTGCAAACCACTAATTATTTCCGGTGCTACCGCTGATTGAAAATAATCCCAAGGGATACCGATTTTTAAACCCTGCAAATCCCCAGTTTTAAATTTTGTATAATCCACATTTGTTTTTAAAGAAACATTAGCATCTTTTTTATCAGGGCCAGCTAGTAAACTCATAATTAAAGCACAATCCTTTATCCCTTTAGTAAGACAGCCTACTTGTTCCAAAGAAGCAGCCGCAGCCATCAAACCATAACGAGATACCGTACCATAAGTAGGCTTTAAACCCACAAGGCCGCAAAGGGCTGCAGGTTGACGTAAATCACCACCAAGATCACTCCCCAAAGCAAAAACTGCTTCCCCGGCAGCAACAGCCGCAGCTGAGCCACCACAAGCCCCCCCGGGTACTGTTTTTAAATTACGCGGATTGGCGGTTATTTGCTTTTCTACATCTGGTCCTAGTCCAAATTCATCTACCTGAGCCTTCCCTAAAAGCAAACCCCCTGCAGCTATAACTTTATCAATTACTTCTGCATTATAAGGGGGAATGAAATTATTTAGAATACGCGAGCCAGCTGTTGTCTTAATTCCCTGTGTACAAAGATTGTCGGAAACCACAAAAGGAGTCCCCGCCATCTGCTCATTTTCCGGCTTAACAATAGTTAATAAAGCCTTAATTTCTTTTTCCCGGGCCGCGATTGTGGCCAAACATTTTTCCAGTAAACCTTCATTAGACACCAATTGCACTAAATTCACCCTCTTCCCTATTTAAACAATTCGCGGTACTTTAAAATAACCATTTTCAGCTGCCGCGGCATTAGCTAAAGCCGCCGACTGTTCCAAAGAAGAACCCTTTCGATCCTCCCGCCAAACATTTTTTACCGGGGAAAGATAAATTAAAGGCTCAACACCCTTAGTTTCCACCTCTTGTAAAACTTGCAGTTTATTTAATTTCACCATTAAACTTTCTAAAAAATACTCTTTTTCCTCAGCCCCTATAGCCAACTTAGCTAAATCAGCCACTAAATCCAAATCCATTTTTTCACCCACTTTCTACTGTTTAATTTGTAAAAACTCAGCTTCACTAAGAATCCGGGGATTTAAATTACCCTTTTCCAAAAGGGCCCGGGCTTTAACCAATTTAGAACCAGGCCTTTCACCGACAATAACAAAATCGGTTGTTTTACTAACTTGAGAAACCACCCTAGCACCTAAGTCATTCAACTTGGCTTCCATTTCCGCTCGCCTATAATTTTGAAAGCGTCCTGTCAGCACCACTGTTTTCCCACTAAACACATTATTTTGTTGAGTAGGGGCCTGATAAAGGGGATTAACACCAGCTTTTAAAAGTTGATCAATACTTATTTTAATTTTTTCATCCCCAAAAAAGGTAGTAATACTTTCGGCTACGATGTCACCAATATCGGGAATAGCCAATAATTGTTCTCTGGTAGCTTTTTGCAGTTCCGGTAAAGCCTGAAATGTTTCAGCCAAATCACGGGCAATTTTTTTACCCACATTAGGAATACCTAAAGCATAAATAAAAGCATCCAACGTACATGTTTTACTTTTTTCCAGAGCCTTTAATAAATTAGCTGCTCTTTTTTCCCCAAACTTCTCCAAACCTAATAAATCTGCCCAGGTTAATTTATATAAATCGGAAACTTCACGTATTCCCAGTTTTTCAAATAATTGTTCTGCGGTTTTTTCACTAAAACCAGTAATATTTAAGGCCTCACGTCCAGCAAAGTGTACTAAACTTTTCACCAATTGTGGTTTACAAGAAAGTGAGTTCTCACAAAAGAAATGCACTCCATCACGAATCAATTTAGCCCCACAGGCCGGACAAGCTTCCGGAATTTTTATTACTTCGGTATCTACTAATGACTCCGGCACTACTCCTCTAATTTCCGGAATAACTTCATTAGAGCGGCGAATATATACTTGGCATCCTTTTTGAATACCTTTGCGAGTAAGATCATCAAAATTATTCAGGGTAGCACGTTGAATGGTGGCCCCACCTATTTCCACAGGCTCTAGAATAGCGGTAGGTGTTATTTTACCGGTACGACCGACATTCCATTCTACATCCAAAAGGGTAGTAATTTCATCTTCAACCGCAAATTTATAAGCAATAGCCCAACGGGGAAACTTGATAGTATAACCTAAAATTTCCCTGGTCTGTAAATCATTCACGGAAATTACTAGACCGTCAATTTCAAAAGGAAAAGTTTCCCGTATTTTTTCTATTTTTATTATTTCCTTTTTCACAGCCGCCAAATTGGGACAATAAACCTGATAAGGATGAACTGGTAAACCCTGTTCCTTTAAAAAATTTAAAATTTGCTGATAGGTGCCCAACTCCAGATTTTCTACAGAACCAAGTTCATAAACATAAGCAATTAATTTACGACAGGCGGTTTCACGCAAATCCAAATTACGCAAAGCACCGGCTGCGGCATTACGCAAGTTTTTTAACGGCACTGCAGCCTGAGCATTATATTCAGCAAAAGCTTCTTTAGTCATTAAAGCCTCACCTTTAATTTCAATAAAGGTTGTATGGGGAATTCGCAGGGGAATACTTTTAATTGTTTTTACTTGTGGCAAAATTGCCTCACCAATCTCCCCTGTTCCCCGTGTAGCAGCTTGTACCAAAAGGCCCCCATCATAAGTTAAATTAACTGTTAAACCATCAAATTTTAAAGTAACTAAATAAGTCAAAGGAGGTAAATCCCGTCCGGCTACAGCCTTTTTTAAACGCTGTTCCCAAGCCTCCAATTCACTAAAATTTTGAGCTTTATCCAAACTCCATAATTTAGCTTGATGTGTATGTTTTTGAAAACCACTAAGAATTACATCCCCTACCCTTTGGGTAGGCGAATCAGGTAAAATGATACCAGTTTCCTTTTCCAAAGCTAACAATTCATCATATAACCGATCATAATGGGCATCACTAACACTAGGAGCATCTAAAGTATAATATTCATAAGCATATTGATTTAATTTAGTCACTAATTCCCGCAAACGGGCTTCTTTAATATTTTTCACCAATTTTAACCTCCGTAAAAACAGAGTTTATTTTACTTTTTTTAAAGGAGCATATTTAGCTAAAACCATTTTTTTACCATAAGAAGGGAAACTAATCCCCAAAATCAAATCACTACCTGTCCCCCGCACCTGTACAATAACCCCAGTACCCCATCTTTGATGAACCACCTTATCCCCTAGATTAAAGGCATGTGTAGTCACTTGATAAGCAGGAGTTGTTTCAAAAAAGGCGGCACGTTTATGAGCCACACATAATTCTGGGGGTATCTCCTTTAAAAAACGAGAAGGCTGATGCCATTTCTTCTGTCCATATAAATAGCGTTCCCGAGTATAGAGCAAATATAATCTTTCTTGAGCCCGGGTTAGGGCTACATAACAAAGACGGCGTTCTTCCTCCAATTCATCGGGATTATCCAGGGAACGATAATGAGGAAAAATGTTTTCCTCTAGACCCAAAAGAAAAACATGAGGAAATTCCAAACCTTTGGCACTGTGCACCGTCATCACCACCACAGCTTCTTCGTTCACGGCCAAATCATCCAAATCAGTTACCAATGCTACTTGATTTAAAAAATCCCCCAAAGAACCTTTATCTGTAGAAAGATCATATTCCAAAGTTTTGGTTAAAAAAGCCTGAATATTTTCCCAACGTTCCACAGCTTCTTTAGTATTTTCTTTTTCAAGTTGTTTTTGATAACCACTTTCCTTTAAAACCATTTGGGTTAATTCCGTAATCCTTACCTGAGACATTGTTTCCCGTAAAGCCTGCAGTAATTGAGCAAAATTTTGAACTGCCCGAGCAATTTTTGGTGTTAAATTAAGCTGTGAAATCCTAAAAAGAGTCTCATAATAGGAGAGATTTTGAGTAGAGGCATAAGCAGTTATTTTTTCCCACGTAGTTTTACCAATACCACGGCGCGGCTCATTAATAATTCTTTTTAAACTAAGATTATCTTCTGGGTTAACTAAAACCCTTAAATAAGCCAAAAGATCTTTAATTTCTTTTCTTTCGTAAAACTTTACTCCACCCACCAATTTATAGGGAATACCAGCTCGAATCAGCCATTCCTCCATAATTCGCGATTGAGCATTAAGACGCATCAAAACCGCACAAGCTCCATAAGGCACACCTTGGTTTTTTAATTCCTTAATTTTTTCAATGACAAAAGCGGCTTCATCATTCTCGTCATTAGCCATAAAACATAAAAGAGGTTCTCCTTTTGGTTTTTGAGTCCATAACTGTTTAGCCTTGCGTCCCCGGTTACAAGCTATTACCTGATTAGCTGCAGCTAAAATCATCTGTGTGGAGCGATAATTTTGCTCTAATTTAATTACCTTTGCCTGTGGATAATCACGTTCAAAATCAAGGATATTACGTACATCTGCTGCTCGGAAACCATAAATAGACTGATCATCATCACCAACAACACATATATTTTGTCGTTTACCAGCTAATAACTTGGCTAATTTGTATTGAGCATGATTAGTATCCTGATATTCATCAATCATCAAATAATGAAAGCGTTCTTGATATTTGGCCAGTACCTCTGGATGTTTAATAAATAAATGCACGGTAAGCATAATTAAATCATCAAAATCTAAAGCATTATTTTCCTTTAAAGACTGCTGATAAAGGGTATAAATTTCTAAATAAGTTTTTTCACGAAACCCCGGATAATTTTGCCGAGCCTGTTTAGGTGTCAATAAATCACATTTATAGCGACTAATTAAATATTGAATTTTACGAGGTGGATAATTTTGTTCATTTAAATTTAAGGTGCGGCAAATAGACCTAAGGAGGGCTAATTGATCCTGACTATCGTAAATAGCAAAATTGGACTGATAGCCCAAATAAGTAATTTCACGCTGTAAAATACGCAGACAAAAAGCATGAAAAGTCATTACCCATACTTGCCTACTTAAAGGACCCAAAAGCCTTGACAAACGTACCCTCATCTCTTCCGCTGCTTTATTAGTAAAAGTAATAGCTAAAATATTGGCTAGTTCAATCCCCTCAACTCTAATCAACTCTATTATTTCTGGAGATAAATCCCTAGTCTTTTTTTCCAACCAAGACTTTAATTTATATAAATCCTCTTTGGTTAATTCCCACGGGGGAACAACCTCTTTTTTGAAATAAGGACCAAACAAATATAAATGTAGAAGACGATAAATCATGGCCCGCGTTTTTCCGGAACCAGCCCCGGCTAAACAAAGTACCGGTCCATTTCCACAGCTGACTACTTGCATTTGCTGATCATTTAAACCGGTAAATAAATGTCCATAAATTTTTTCTCTTAAATTTTGATATTCACTAACTAAATCTACCACAATTTACCCCCTCTGCAGACAGAAATATTTTTTCCCTAGTGTATATTCTCATCCTAGTCCGGACATAATTATTAGTGAACAACTCCTCTTATCTCCTCCACTCTATGGGCTCAAGGAAATTCCTTGAACCCATTTTTTTTATTTTCTTTTTTCCAACTCAGCCGCGATTTCCCGTAGGGAAATACCTTGCTGAACTAGTAATACTAAAAGGTGATAAAGCAAATCAGCAGTTTCGTAAATTACCTCATTTTTTTGACCACCCTTAGCGGCAATAATCACTTCAGCAGCTTCTTCACCTATTTTTTTTAATATTTTATCTAACCCCTCTGTGAAAAGATAAGTAGTATAAGAATTTTCCGGAAGAACTTGCTGACGTCCTAAAATAATCTTTTCTAAATCTGCTAAAACGGTACCTATGGGAGGTACCAATTTTTCATTTTTCTGCAGAGGTTCACTAAAACAGGAAAAAGCACCTAAATGGCAAGCCACTCCTTTTTGGTGTACCTGTACCAAAAGAGTATCTTGATCACAATCATAATAAATGGCGGCAACTCGCTGTTGATGTCCCGAAGTTTCACCCTTAAACCATAATTTTTGTCTACTTCTACTATAAAACCAAGTAAATCCTGTTTGCAAAGTTTTTTCTAAGGCTTCTTGATTCATATAAGCCAACATTAATACTTGACCACTATTTATATCTTGTATAATCGCCGGGAGCAGACCTTGTTCATCAAATTTTAATTGAGCAGCCTTTTGCACTGTTATTTCCTCAGACATACAGGTACATCCCTTTCCCATAAATATTTTTTTACATCTTGAATAGATAATAAACCATAATGAAAAACCGAAGCAGCTAAAAGACCCTGTGCCTTACCAAGTACCGCTCCCTCCCAAAAATGTTCCAATTTACCTACTCCACCTGAAGCAATCACCGGTATAGAAATACTTTCACTTACCATTTTAGTTAAAGTTAAATCATAACCATCACGTGTACCATCATGTCTAATACCAGTTAAAAGAATTTCACCAGCACCCAAATTAGCCAGCCTTCGCACCCAAGTGAGTACATCCAAACCCGCGGCTTGACGTCCCCCCCCAATATAGACTTCCCAGTGTTGATTTCCCAAAGGAAAGGCATCAACCGCCACCACAATTTTTTCTTCCCCCCAACACCGTGCCGCCTTTTCTACCAAAGCCGGGTTTTTCACAGCCGCCGATCCCAAACTAACTCGCTGGGCACCTTGAGCAAAGATTTCCGCAATATCCTTTAAAGAACGCAAACCACCACCTACCAAAAGGGGAATTGTTAATTGATCGGCCATTCTTTTTACCAAATCCAAACGGGCTTGGTTTTCTTCCGGAGAAGAAATATCCAAAAGTACAAGTTCATCAGCCCCTTGAATTTGATATTCAAGGGCTAATTCAAGGGGATCACCCAATTCCTTTAAATTTAAAAATTGTGTCCCTTTAACTACTTTTCCCCCGGCAGTATCTAAACAAGGTATAATTCTGACAGTCATTTAACTATGCCTCCAAAATTTCTAGAGCCTCACTTAAATTTACAGTGCCCGCATATAGGGCTTTACCCATAATTACTGCTTCTACCCCAAAATCCTCTAATTTTTTTAATTGATGTAAATCTTCCACAGAGGCCACTCCCCCGGAGGCAATAACTTTCAGACCACTAATTTCCGCAATTTTTTGTGTAGCCTCGAAATTAGGACCGCGTAGTGTTCCATCACGACGCGTATCAGTAAAAATAATTCGCGAAACACCCAATTCAGCTATTTTTTGAGCTAATTGAAAGACACTTGTACCTACAGTTGATTCCCAACCTTCGATGGCCACTAAACCATCCCGACTATCCACTCCCACGGCGATTCTTTCCCCAAAAGTTTCCACACAACGTAAAATCAAATCATTAGAAGAAATAGCGGCAGTACCTAAAATAACGCGTTCTACACCTAAATTTAAAATTTCCTTTACAGTTTGAAAAGTACGAATCCCGCCACCTAATTGTATCGGTATATTTATTTCCCGTATAATTTCTTTAACTATTTCTAAATTACGTGGTTCACCGGTAAAAGCACCATCCAAATCGACAATATGCAAAAAAGATGCCCCTAACTTTTCCCATTGTTTAGCCATTTTTACCGGCTCTGCAGAATAAACTATTTCCGAACTTCTTTCCCCTTGTACCAACCGCACACAATGTCCATCCCGCAAATCAATCGCTGGTATTACTAACAATTTTTAACCACTCCCCTTAATCCTCCTAATAATATTTAAACATATTTAAGTTGCTATTTCTAGCGAGATTATAGAATCCCTTTGGAAGAAGGGATTAAATTTCCGGAAATAACGACTGCTTCTTTGAGGGCCCTACCTACTCCCTTAAAAACCGCCTCTGCCAAATGATGAGAATTTTCTGCAGCCAATTGCTTAATATGTAGTGTTATTTTAGCCTCACGAGCAAAGGCTTCCCAAAATACTTCCACCAATTGACTATCAAAATTACCGATCTTTTCCGTAGGAAAATTTAAATGAGCATAAAAACCCGCACGGCCACTTAAATCAACCGCTGACAAAACCAAAGCCTCATCCATGGGAGTAATTAAAGAACCATAACGGACGACTCCCCTTTTATCACCCAAAGCCCGGGCCAAAGCTAACCCTAAACATAAACCAACATCCTCAACCGTATGATGAAAATCAACATTTAAATCACCATTTACAGTCAACTCAATTCGGAAACCACTATGACTAGCAAATGATTCCAAAAGATGATCCAAAAAACCAATTCCGGAACTACCCTCTAACAAACCTTCATTAGATAATACCAAACGCACGATAATATCTGTTTCCCGTGTCTTCCTTTCCACAAAACCTTGCCGTTCATCCATTTTCTTTTTCCTCCTTTATCCGTATCTTTAAAGCTTGTCCATGTGCTTTTAAACCTTCGGCTGCCGCTAAATAACTTACCGGATCAACTGCTTTCTTTAATCCTGCCAAAGAATAATTCAAAATACTAGAAGCTTTACAAAAATCAGCCACCGATAAAACCCCGGCATAACGTGCTGTTCCTCCTGTTGGCAGCACATGATTAGGACCAGCCCAATAATCCCCCACTGGCTCAGGAGTATAAGGCCCCATAAAAATGGCTCCCGCATGTTTCACCTGAGCCAAATAAGACCAAGGTTCTTCTAATAATAATTCTAAATGTTCTGGAGCAATTTCATTAGAAAGTGCCAAAGCAGTTTCTAAATCTTCCGTAAGAATTATAGCTCCCTGTGCAGCCAAAGCTTTTTGGGCAATTTCCCGACGCGGTAATAAAGGAAGTTGTTCTAGTAAATGTTTTTTAACTGCCTCAGCCCAAGCCAGATTTGGTGTAAGCAAAATTGCACGTGCATGAATGTCGTGTTCCGCCTGTGAAAGTAAATCTGCGGCTGCATATTGTGGTTTAACACTTCCCTCACCTATAATTAAAATTTCGCTGGGACCGGCCAAAGAGTCAATCCCCACCACCCCAAAAACCAATTTTTTAGCCATAGCCACAAAAACATTACCAGGACCAACAATCTTATCTACTTTACGAATAGTTGCTGTTCCATAAGCCAAAGCCGCTATTGCCTGGGCTCCACCCAAACGATAAATTTCCGTGACACCCGCCTCGGCAGCCGCCACTAAGGTAGGGGCGGGAATTTCACCCTGCTGATTAGGAGGTGTTACCATAACAATTTCCCGAACACCAGCTACATGTGCTGGTAAAGCAGTCATTAAAACTGTAGAAGGATAACTGGCCGTACCACCAGGAACATAAATTCCCACTCTTTCTAAAGGACGATATACTTGTCCCACCAAAGAGCCAGTTTCAGCTTGTGTAAACCAATCATGCGGTTTTTGCAGAAGATGATAATCGCGAATATTTTTTAAAGCCTGCCGCAAATAGCTCAAATAATCGGGAGATACATTTTGATAAGCAGCTTTAATTTCCCGAGGATCTACCCGCAGAGTAGTACGACAGCCATCAAACAACTCAGTATAATCTAAAAGGGCCTTATCTCCATCTTTTTTCACCCGTTCTAAAATTTGAGCAACCTTGTTTTCCAGCTCAGGCTGAAAAACAACATTTTGTTTTAATCTTTTTTCAGCTTGTGGTGAAGGCCATTTATAAATCGGCAGCAAAAATCGTCCCCTCCTCCAAAACAGCATTAATCTGCTGCACCATTTGTTTAATTTCTTCGGCTTTTAAACGATAACTGGCTCGGTTAACAATTAAACGTGCTGTTGCTTCCCCGATAAACTCCAAAGGCACAAGACCATTTTCCCGCAAGGTTTTACCAGTTGAAACTATATCAACAATAGCCTCAGCCAAACCAACCCGAGGAGCTAATTCAATATTACCATGCAATTTTATAATTTCCCCTTCCCAGCCCTTTTTGCGCATATATTCGGCAGCAACTGCCGGAAACTTAGTGGCCAAACGAAAACCAGGCTGCCAGTGAAAAATCCCCGCTGAAGATAATGTTTCCTGCGGCACGGCCACAGCAAAACGGCAGTAACCAAAACGCAAATCTACTAATTCATAAACATTTTTTCCTGCTTCCCAAATACTGTCTTTACCCACAATTCCCAAATCAGCTGCCCCATATTCCACATAAGTGGGAATATCAGTAGGACGGCAAATTAAATAACAAAACCCTTCCTCAGAATTAACATACATTAAGGTTCGTTCTTGATCAGATAAATGTACACAGTCCAAGCCGGATTGTGCCAATAATTTTTTGGCCGGCTGAAATAATTTTCCCTTGGGTAAAGCTATAGTTAAATTAGATTTCATTACTATTTTCTCCTTCATCATTTACTAAAATGGCTTCACTTTGTTTGGCGAGTTCTTCTGCTTCCTCATGTGTAAAGGAACCAATTTGAGTAATAACCTTTTTCCCCTGCTGGCGTAATTTTCGTGCCCGAGAAATAATAACTTTAGCATTTTCCCCCACTAGCAAATAAGACTTTTCAGGTTTTGATTTTTTTATTTCCGGTAAACTAAGTAAAACCCGCTCCACACCTAAAGCAAAACCAGTAGCCGGACAATCAAGTCCCCACAAGTCAAAAAGACGATCATAACGCCCTCCCCCACCAATGGGATAACCAATACCACTAGTATAAATCTCAAAAACCATTCCCGTATAATAGATCTGTTCTCTTAAAGTACTTAAATCCAATTGTAAATAATGGGCAGTACCATAATCCTTTAAATAATCTCTAATCTGTTTTAATTCCTCAAGTGCCTCTAAAACACCGGCCGGCAAATTTTTATTTAATACCTGTGGAAATATTAATTTTTCAGTCAATAAACTAACTACCGTTTCAGCAGAGGTCATTCCCTGTGCTAATAAATAGTTTTTTAAACCAACAAAATCTTTTTCCAAAATTAATTTACGCACTACATATAAAGCAGTTTCTTCCCAATTCAAACTGGCCAAAAGTCCTTTTAAAACACCAGTATGACCCAAACTAATAGTAAAATCTGTTAAACCAATTGCCGTTAAAGCCTCAATGGCTAAAGCCAATACTTCACTGTCAGCTGCCGGTCCAGAAGCACCTAATAATTCTACTCCTACCTGTGTAAATTCCCGCTGTCGGCCAGTTTGTATTTCTTCATAACGAAAAACTTCTCCCCCATACATCAAACGTTGAGGATATTTTTCCGATAACTTACTACTGACAACTCGAGTAATAGGTAATGTCATTTCCGGTCGTAGAGCTAAAATTTGACCATCACGATCAATTAATTTATAAATTTGTTCCAATTCACTGCCTTTTCCAGCATCAGAAAAGGTTTGATAATATTCTAATAGGGGTGTATTTATTTCTTGATAACCCCATAAAGAAAAATGAGTTAAAAAACGGTTAATTAAATCACGTTTTTGAAAAGCCTCCCCTGGAAGCCAATCCCGCATTCCTGGTGGTACTTTTTTTTGTCCTTGTACAAGCATTGCCCCACCCCTTTATCCCATTAAAGTGCTAACATGTTAGATGAGTCAATTCTATCTAAACAACAAACCTTTTGTCAACCCGAATTTGCAGCCAAACGTTTTAAAACAAGGCGATAACCATCTGCACCAAAATATAAACATTTTTTTACACGGCTAATTGTAGCCGTACTAGCTCCGGTAGAAGCAGCAATTTCTGTATAAGTTAAATCCTGTTTCAACATCTTAGCCACAGCTAAACGCTGGGACATAGCTTTTAATTCCGCAACCGTACATAAATCCTCAAAAAAGCGATAACCTTCTTCCTTATTTTTTAAAGATAAAATGGCTTCAATAAGTTGATCCATAAATTTATCCTGTAAGCGACTTTGATATGTCATTTCCTCACCTCAATTTTAATCCTGAAAGCAAACATCATTGAATCTTCAGTAAGTTTTTAGGAATAGGGAAAATTAGCAGCCGAAAAAGTTAAAATTTGACTGGCCTCTTCTGCTTCTGTTTCTGGGACTAATATTTCCACGGCACCTGAATCTCCCAAATGGGGAACACCTACTGACCGCAAAAGTACAATGATCCCTTCATTTTGTAAAAGTAATTTAAGTTGTTCGGCAATTATTTTATTTGGAGCAATATAAACCACCGTCCACATAAAAATACCCCCTATTCACCGGATTCAAGCTGACCATGTTTAGTCATAATTAGTGCCTTTCCTCTGATTTTAATCGCCGAAGTATGTTCCGTAAATTGTGCCAACATGACTTCACCCTGGTCCAACTTTTCCGTATGATGAAATTTAGTGGCTTCCCCTCTGGTTAAACCAATAATAGTCACACCATTTTCTTTAGCTTTAATTATAATATAGTCACCTAAAACTAATTTTTTCTCCTGCAAGTCAATCCCTCCCTATTTATTATTCATTTCCCGACACTTTTTTTTAATGTATTCAATGACAATCGGTGGGACCAATCCTTCCACATTGCCTCCAATTAAAGCTACCTGCTTAATAATACTAGAACTAAGAAAAGAATACTTGCCTGAGGTCATTAAAAAAACAGTTTCCAAATCATAGTTTAAATGTTTATTCATGGCTGCCATTTGCATTTCATATTCAAAATCGGAAACAGCTCGCAACCCCCTAATCAAGGCAATCGCATTTTTTTCACTAGCAAAATTGGCTAGCAAACCGGAAAAACTTTCCACAGCAGCATTAGGTAAATGACTAATACTTTCCTCAATCATAAAAATTCGCTCCTCTAAAGTAAACAAATTACACTTATAGGTTTCAGTGGCTACGGCAATAATTACTTGATCAAAAAGCTTACAAGACCTCTCAGTAATATGAATATGACCATTAGTTACCGGATCAAAAGTTCCCGGATAAACTGCTATTCTCATCTAAATACCTCCATCTTCCTGCACTACACTAACTGCATCAATCCCCGGCAGTTTTTGTAATTCTTGAATTAAGTCAGGAACTACTTTTACCCAATAATGCCGCATGCTTTTTACTAATTTTTCCTCAGCGGGAAAATATAAATAAAGGGGAGTGTCACCTGTATAGGTTTCCACCAAGGGGGCAAGTTTTTCCCAAATTTGCCGTTCAGAATAAACAGGAGCTATTTTTAAATAAAGTTTACTTGATGATTTAGTTT
>DUTS01000001.1 GCA_012841935.1 Clostridia bacterium | reverse complement strand
TTTTTAAACCCACAATGCGTTGCCCCTCTTCTAACTCAATAATTCGATCAACTAATAAAAAGGGATAACGATGTGGTAAAATTGCTTTTATTTCTTCATAACCAATCATTTTCTACTCACCTCTCATTAAGCTTTTATTCGACATCCTTATTCATAAACCTGCTTCCTTTTTTTACATTTTGCCATAAGCCAAAAATTGCTTCTCGATAAACCAAACCTAACCAAAGACCATACACCAAAACACCAGCCCCAATACTCAATCCCAGTTTAAGACCTAAAAATTTCAAACTACTTCCCCGTAAAAAAGTTAGACCCAAATAATAATTAACTTGCCAAGCTGCCAGCCCAGTAAATAAAGAACCCACCGAAAACGTAAATAAAGACTTTAGTAATTTCGCCCCATAAAGAGTCTTTAAATGTTTTTTTAACCATAAATATAAACAAAGGGCATTAAAAATAGCGGCTAAGGAATTAGCCAACGCTAAACCGCGGTGTGCCAACACCGGTAAAAAAGCAATGCTGATTCCGATGTTCACCAAAATAGACAGCATTCCCCAAAACAAAGGTGTCCAAACATCACCCAAAGCATAATAAGCCCGGGTAATAACCATTAACATTGCTGACGCAAACATGCCCCAACAAAAATAAAAAAGTGCCCCAGCGGTCATTTGTGTAGCCAATTGATCAAAAGCCCCTCTTTCAAACAAAAGCTGGACAATAGGAGTTCTTAAGGCCATTAAACCTGCCGCTGCCGGCAGAGTTATTAATAAAACCATTTGTAAACCACTAAGCAAAGTTAAACTAATTTCCGCTTTATTTTTCTGAACGGCCTGTTCTGATAAAAGCGGAAAAATTACCGTGGAAATGGCCAAAGCAAAAATACCCATAGGTAAATTCATTAATTTACCAGCATAATTTAAAGCCGAAATACTGCCTTCACCCAAACCAGAAGCAAAAAAACGATTAATCATTAAATATATTTGGTTAACAGCTGTACCTAAAAAAATAGGTAGTAAATTATAAAAAAGCCCCTTTACTTCCGGGTGATGCAGCCGCCAATCAAAATAATAACGAAAACCAATCTGTTTCAAAACGGGAACTTGAATCAAAAGTCCCCCCAACATACTCAATAATGTTCCCCAAGCTAAATAATGAATCCCATATTGTCCAAGCAAAATCACCGTAAGAATAATAATCAAACTAGAAAACCCAGGGGCAAAAGCAGCCACAGCAAAACGTTTTTTAGCATTAAGAATTCCAGTTAATAACATCCCTCCAGCCATAAAAATCACTGAAGGGAACATGATTTTAGTTAGACTAATGGCTAATTCCCGTGTAGATGCATTAAAACCCGGAGCAGTAAGAAAAACTAAATATTTAGCTCCTAGAATACCCAACAAAGCAAATAAAGCCATAAAAAGAGTTGTCCAGTTTAAAGTAATACTAGCAATTCGCCAGGCTTCTTCTGTTTCATTAGCAAGCAAATATTTAGTTACTACTGGCACAATCGCCGAAACTAAAGCCATCCCCAAAATAGCCTGTAAAAAATAAGGTAAGGTATAGGCCAAGAGATATGCATCAGTAAAAGAAGTAGCCCCAAACTGATTGGCAATTACCGCTTCCCGACCAAAACCCAAAAGACGACTTAAAAGATTAATTACGACAATTAATAATGCTGTTTTTGTAAGCTGACGGTTCACCGTTCTTCTTCCTCACTAGCGGTATTTTCCAAAAGTTCTAAAGCTAAACGTGCGGTACGCCAAGCCCTTTGATACATTTCCGCGGTTCTTTTTTCTATTTCACTTTTTATTTCTTCTTTCCGTTCTACAACCCAAGTTAAAACCTCAACTAGGGCTTGTGCTTCCAAATTATTTACCGACAATAAAGGAATTTGTCCACTCTGTCTTAAAAAACGATCTATTTTAGGATCATAAGCTAAGCCCACCATAGGAACTCCCATCACAGCTGCCATAATCAATGCATGTAATCTCATACCGAGAACCAAATCCAAATTACCGATCAAAGCCAGTAATTCCCCCACAGTATAATTTTCCCTTAACAAAGTTAAGTTCTCATTACCTAATAAACGGCTAATTTCCCTGGCTATAGCAATATCACCTGGGAACTGCATGGGTATTAAAACAATTTGCCAACCCTGTTGGTGCATCTCACCCAAGGCCTCGGCCAGAGCAGGTAAATAACTATTTTTACCCCATGGACGCAAATAAACCCCTAATAACTTTCCTTCTTGATCAGGTTCTAGATGATAACGCTTTAAAATTTCCGCCCCTACTTTAGGGGGGAAATCTGTTTTTTTCAAACTAAGCACCGGATCAGCTGTAACAATAATTTCCCCTTTAACTCCCATTTCCTTTAAATCAGCAGCTGATTCTTGGTCGCGCACCGTAATTAAAGCCGCTTTATTTAATAACCAGGCACTTAAACGCCTATTTCTCTTTTTCCGCAGTGGGCCCACACCTTGAGCATAAACCATTACCGGTACATCTAAAAGATTAGCTAAAAAAATAATACCCAAATAATATAAAGGACTATTATTACTAGTTACATCTTGTAGTAAAGAACCACCACCACTAATCAATAGATCGGCACTAGCCAAAGTTTTTAAGACCTCAACTATTCGCCAGCGATTAACAGCTTTTACTTCCCAAGCAGCGTACTGTTTTGCCGTTTTTTCCGGATCACGAGAAAGTACGATTAATTCCGCCTCCGGCTTTAACTGCCGCCAAGCACGCAGCATGGCAAATAAAATGGCTTCATCACCAGCATTATTAAAACCAAAATAACCGGAAAAAACGATTTTAGCCATCACGCGGCCTCCTCAAAACACTACCTTTAATAATTAATAAATAGATTATACCTAGTAAAATTCCTAACCACAAACCATGAAAAGTACGTATTAAAGATATTCTTAAAGGGGTATGCAAATGAGCATATGTATTAACTACAGAGATTTGTCCAATGATTCCCAAAAGAAGTAAAGGTAAACGTTTTTGAGCATAACCAAAATATAAAAGCAAAAACATCAAAGGATGTCCCAACAAAAACTCTTTAGTTCGCGGTCTAACCTTTAATAATGCCCCTAAGCCTTCCCGTAATTTAATTTCCCAACTACTAACCAATTCGGGAACACTATTACCAGTACGCAATAAATAAATCACCATAATTACCAAAACAAAAGCACCAATAAGGACATGACCGACTAACACAGGCTCTTTTAAAATTTCCCGCGGATTTTTCCCTTGATATTCCTTAAGAAAAAACCAAAAGGAAAGAATTAATAAAGGCAGTAAATGTGCCAATTTAACCCCACTAAATTGATCTATTTTTAATAAAAAAACTTTATCAGCCAAAAGACCTACTAATAAAAGGGCTCCTAAAAGACTAATACCTGTCATTAGTAATAAAGCACGCACAGCCTGCCAAATATTACGAGGACCATTTTGTACAAACTTTAGAACTGCCCAGATTGGGAAAATAATTACCGCTCCTAAGGCTAAAACTTTACGAATTAATAAAATATGCCCATAAATTAAAACTGCCCCTAATAAAAAACCGCTCCCAGCTAAAAAAAGTGCTGTCCGAGGTTTTAAAAAATAAGTAAGCAGCCCAAAAGCACCTACCCAAACACCTAAACTAACGGCCAAAATTAAAAGACGCGAATAAGGTAAACTGCCGAGTTCTTTGGCTGCACCGATCTGCATGCCTTTCTTTTCTACACCCATTTTTACTTGGCCCACAAAATTTAATCCCTTTGTAGCCACATCAGGAGAATTCATGCCAAAAAAACGCACATAAAGAGCTCGAATATTTCTTTCTGCCACCGCTAAAGTAAATCTATTTAAAGCCTCTTTTTCATTACTTATAAGCATTTCCTGTTCATTAATACAGTGAATTCGCACTGCCTTTTTTCCTATTAAATGAGCCAATTCAGTCAAACCATGCTGCTGATAAAATTCAAACATACCCACCGGTATTTTTAATTCCCGCAGCTTTTGTCCCCAATAACCGATTTCACCAGGTAAAGTTTCATCATTAAAAGTGAGTAAAGAAAGACCCGCTATTTCACTCCAAGAGGCAACTAATGCATCTAAAGCCTCAGTAGTGACTGGTGTCCAGGTACGCAGTCGGGGCACTATGGTTAATCCCGCCTGGGCCATCTCTTGCAAATCCTTTCGATTAAAACCAACTCCCAAACGATTCCAATCCAAACTAGCCGCTGGCAGCATGATCACCTGTCCTGCATCCCATTCCATAATTTCCCTTTGGGGATTTTTATAACGTAAATTTAGTTCCACTTCCTCAAATAATTCCGCCGTAGGAATAAACAAATAAATATTTTCAGATACCACTTTTCGCTCAGACCAAAAATCCGGATGAAAAAATTGCTGTAATTTTATCTGATTACCACTTAAAACTATAATTTCGCCGCGGGCTTCCAAATCTGCCAAAGTATTTTCCCGCACAACCACCCCAGTAGCCCCAGCCTGTTTAAATTTATCTGCCCAATAACCAAGGGATTTATCCGTGGAAATTGCTATCTTTTTTAACTGTTCATAGTCTAAAAGGATCTCTACCTGATTATAATCTTTTTCCGCCTGCCATCTAAAAAAGCCTAAAAAACAAGCCGCAAAAATACTAATCCCCAAAGCTAAGATCCCTATCCATTGTAAAGACCCCAATTTTTTAAACATTTTTCCCCTCCAACCGAGATTAAATAACCGCTAACAAATATTCATATAAATTTGCCAATAAAACTAACATCTCGGCAAAAGTTGGTACTTGATCACCCTCGGTTATTCTATCAAGTAATACTTCATCCAAAATTTCTTTTTCCTTGAGCAAATCATAGGCTGCAGCATAAGACATTTCTTCCCCAGTTAAACCTGCCGCTACTGCAATTAGCATTTCACTTTGTTTAACCATTAACGGTATTTCTACCCTACGCAATTGAATTTGCGGATTGCGCTCATAAGCAACCCTTAAAACTTTATTTAATTTATTTTCCAAATTCCATTTATTAATTTCCCGCTCCAAACCATAATCATTTTCGTAACCACCTTCAATTAAACCCAATTCCCGCATGACTTTGACTCCGGGATAAGCCCAATGATCCATGACTAATGGTCGCGGTGGAATATAATCTTCCAAATAAGCACCCTGTTCTTTTAATTTTTCCTGAACCCATTTAATTGCTTCTCGCGAAGCGGTCATTTCCCGAAAAGAAACCTTCTCATTAATAGAATAAGCTGCCGCCACACCAGCTGCTTCCCCAGTAACCATACCTACCGGAATTACACGAGCACTGCCATGAGCCAAAGAATCATAAGAAGCACTTCGCCCTACCACCAATAAATTATCAATTTTTAAAGGCACCAAACAGCGAAAAGGAATAGCATAAATATCCGGTTTACCGATTACATTACCCGAATTTTCCGGACTAGTAGGCTGCACATCCACTGGATAACTACCATAACCAATTTTATCCCAATGATCACGATTTTCCAAAACATCAGTAATTGTTAATCGATATTCACCTTGCAAATGACGTGTTTCCCGTACATATAATTGTTCAGCTGTACCTACAAATTCGGCTTTTTCAAAACCAGGAAAATGCTGACGCATAAAATCAATAATAAAAGGAATTTCCTTTCGACCACGAGCAATTCCTTCAGCTTTGGACTTGGGATCTAAACTATCTACACCAAAAATTAGCAAAGCATTAACCAAAACATGACCATTTTTTTGTCTAGCTAAATTAGGACCGCGAAAACGCATTAAAGGATCACGAGGCTCGTAGGCTTCGGCCTCAGGCCCAAAACCCCAAGCCGCTACTTTATCGGCACCAGTATGAGGACTAGGATCCTCATGTTTTAAATAATGGACTACCTGTTCCCAATTAACCCCCTTTACTTCAAAAACCAAGGTAACACCCATTAACAAACCTTTTTCCCCATAATCTTCCCCACCAATAGTATAAGGAACACCCGCTTCTACCGCTAAATCAGCATCAGTGGTAGCATCAATAACTCGTAAAGCATAATAATTTTGGTCCCTAGTTTTTACACCAATTATTTTTTCTGCCTCCATTAAAGGACCTTGTACTGGTGTATTTAAAAGTAAGTCAAGATTTTTTTCCCGTTTTACCTTTTTTAAAAAATAAGCTTTAGCTTCTTCAATATCAAAAGCATTACCCAAATCCCTATAAAACTCGGCAAAAATTCCCCGTGTCAACAATTCACCCTCTGGACCATGACACATATCTAAAAAATTTAATTGACCTAAAGTCATTAAACCACCTAAAGCATAATTCTCCTCAATCAACAAAGTCCTAAGACCATTACGACTAGCAGCTAGTGCTGCTGCTACTCCCTCTGGCTCACCACCGACAACAATAACATCATAACCTGGTTTACCATTAATTATCGGTCCTGGTACTGGTGTCCGATACCAATGATTAAAAGCAAATAAAAGGGCACCAATGATAAACAAGCTAATAATTATCACTATTTTATGCTTCCCCCAATTAAGGCTCACTCCACTTCTCCCCCTCTATCCAAATATAGCAAAGCACCAATTAGATATAATTGCCCAAATGTAGGCCGTCCTTCCTCAGGCTCCAAATAAGACCTAAATTCATCACCTAAACTATTTTCCGACAAAGCCGCCTCCTGCAATAAAGCTTTAATAGTAATTACTTCTGGGAAATGATATGTTTCACCAGTTATTTTACTAAATAAATATTCAGCATCCCAATAATTAATATACTGATCTAATTGATAATCATTTTCATAACCACCTGCCGCCAAACCTAATTCCCGCATTATTTTTAACCCCGGATAAGCCCAATGTTCCATTACCTGTGGACAAGGTGGCTCATATTCAACTAAATAGGCACCTTGAGCCTTTAATTTTTCTTGTACTGCTTTGATCACCTGTGGCGAACTTGTCATTTCCCGAAAAGAAAGATCTTTAGCCAAAGAAAAGGCCGCAGCCACACCCCCAGCCTCCCCAACAGCCATTCCCACTGGTACTACACGAGCACTGCCGTGAGCCAAAGAATCATAAGAAGCACTTCGCCCCACTACCAGTAAATTATCAATTTTTAGAGGAACCAAACAGCGAAAAGGAATTGAATAAATAGCTGGTTTGCCGATAACATTACCCAAATCATTTGGACCACTTGGTTGAATATCTACCGGATAACTGCCATGTGCAATTCTATCCCCATGATCACGATTTTCCAAGACATCAGTAATCGTCAAACGATATTCACCCATAATATGGCGTGTTTCCCGCACATATAAACGCTCGGCTGTTTCCACAAATTCCACATGCTTAAAACCGGGAAACTCCTGCCGCATAAATTCCAAAATATGTGGTATTTCTTCCCGACCCCGAGCAATAGCCTCTTTTCGAGCCAAAGGATCCAAACTATCCACACCAAATAATAAAAGGGCATTTACTAACACCGTACCCCCTTTTTGTCTGGCTAAATTAGGCCCGCGGAAATGAATTAAAGGATCACGTGCCCGATATTTTAAAGCTTTTTCCCCATAGCCCCAAGCTACTTTCCAATTTGCCCCAGCATAAGGATCTCCCCAACCACTTTTTAATTTACTTAAAAAACGCATCCAATTATTATAAATAAAAACCTTAAACCAATTAACACCTTTTACCCGAAAAACTAATGTTACTCCCATTGTTTTTTCCGGTTCCCCATAATCCTCTGCTCCCACGGTATAAGGCACCCCTGCAGCAGCAGCTAAATCAGCATCAGGTGTGGCATCAATTAAACGAGCCGCATAATAGTCCTTTTCCTGCCCCATTTCTCTTACTTTAATTCCTATTAAGTCATGTCCCTGCAAAAGCGGAGCCCGCAGTTCAGTTTTTAAACGTAAATCCAAATTAGCTTCTTTTTGCACCAAATCTAAAAAATAGGCAGCAGCCTCTTCCAAATCAAAGGCATTACCCAAAGTTTCGTAAAATTCCCCAAAAATGCCTTGAGTTAATAATTCCTTTTCCGGACCATAACTCATATCCAGAAAGTTAAGCCCACCTAAAGTAAACAATCCTCCTAAACGATCTCCTGCTTCAATCAAAAGGGTTTTCAAACCATTGCGAGCTCCAGAAACAGCTGCTGCAATGCCCTCTGGTTCTCCACCCACGACTATTAAATCATAAGCCTCGGGCAAGGGGACAGCCCCCACACACCAAGGTATTAACAGTAAACAAACAGCCAAATAGCCGGCTATCAACTTTTTACT